>JASFFJ010000065.1:0-17695 GCA_050124355.1 Desulfobacterales bacterium
CGACAGGTTCGGATAATAGCATAAATGGGTTCGAAATTCAGGACAAATCAAAAGAATTGGAAATGACCATGGGACTAAGCATAAGGATTTTCATTGTTGCAGATGATGATACTATAAAACGCCTTCCACTGGCTCGTTATGAGCGGTTGCTAAAGCGTGATCCAGATGAGCGTCTATTTGAATATGCCGGCAAGCGAGTCCGTTACGCCCTGATAGTCGTTGATCTGTTTAATCGAAGACCAATAGAAATTATAAAGGATGAATTCGGTTTTTTATCTTTTGACAATGAGGGCCGACTAAAGGTATCCGAACTCGAAAAAAAGGAAAGTTTAGCATTTGATATGCTCGCTCCTCTATTTCCTGATCAAACGAATGGCCGGGTTATTGATGCACAACATAAATTTGCAAAGAAACGGTATTTCGATAAACATAGGTGGGAACCGACGGATGAAATAATTGCCGCAATTGGAAAAGCTATATTTGGTAAGTTTATTCGAGGATGATATCCCATCTTCGAGATGTGAAGAGCTTGAGTCCGCGTTTGTGGAATCATATCGAAGGAGAAGATTAATGAGGAAATCAAATTCCTGGCAACATCGGGTACAAGAATTAGCTGACCGCAGCTGGGATGTGGAAACCATTCGCAAACGACTAAAGAATCTGCGCCAGAAAGGTTTTGGCTCAAGAGACTTAGATTGGGTAGTTTTACAAAATAGTCGAAAAGAGGTGCTTGACCGGGTGCAATGTCGAGCTGAAGAATATGAATACCTGACTCACAGCTGCTCCAAGGGCTCAGCCCTCGCTCTAATGGAAGAATTTGGTCTGGGCAACTGGGCCATTATTCGGGCCATGTCTCCCTTTCCTGGTTTTGGTATGACTGGGGGTATCTGTGGAGGGGTTACCGGCAGTCTCATTGCCCTGGGGCTGTTTTTTGGCAGTGACGATCCAGAGGACTATGAGGGAACAGGACGTACGATGGAAGCCGCCCGCAGATTTATCACCCGCTTCAAGGCAGAACTGGGTACCATTATGTGCCCTGACCTGCAGGAGGATGTCATCTTCGGTCAATATATGGATCCACGCGCCAGCAAGGAAAACTTCGCAGCTTTTAAAAAAGCTCAGGGATACGAAAAATGTGCTCTGCCGCCAGGGGTTGGAGCCAGGCTGGCTGCAGAAATCATATTAGCCAGTAACGCCCAGATACATTGAGTATTGGTAAACGTAATCTTCAATAATTTGAGTTCTTGCCTAAGTATGGAAGCGCCAAGAAATCCACAATCGGCTCATTATGTGGATTGGATAATTGAAACCCAAAACGCCAGAGGAGTTTAGATTTGTTCAGCTAACCTAAAATATCACGGGCCAAGTTTTCTGGTGGATTTGAAAGTGTATTCTGCAAAAAATACTGGCTCCAGTTGCGACTTTGATTCCATAATAAAGATACACATTTTCTCTATTGACTGGATTCAACCCCAGTGTTATCAAAAACATGGCGCAAGGATCGGTGTTTCGAGGGCATTATTCAAACCAGTTTGATTGTAATGATCCCTAACCACTGGCCCTTGCGCTTCTTATATTTCACCTCGCTGACCTTTTGGAACCATCATAAACGTTTAGCCTCCTTTTGCGATCTGCTATATGCTGAAATATCTTTTTTACGAACCAACCAGATATCACTAAAAAGATAATGGGTTTATATCAAGGGAGAAAAAGGCCGTGACAAAGATTAAATTTTATCGACTCAAAAATCAGATGCTATTTTTTAATTTCATTGCCATCACAATTGGTGTTTTAGCCGTTTTTATATTGAGCTATCGTTCCATTTCTCCGCCCACAGAGGAAATAGAGAGGTTGACTTTTCGCCTTGCGTTGTTTTTTGAGCCTTTAGGATTCATGTTCATTGTTTTTGTTACCCTGATTTTCGAACATCCCATTCGACGCTATCTGAATCTCATGTATTGCAAAGAACCCATACCCCGAAAAATTGAAATCAAGGCTCGCCAAAGATTACTAAATCAGCCTTTTTTTATGATAGCCATCGACTTTTTATTATGGCTCGTTGCTGCTGCAGTCTACCCGATGTCTTATTATTCGTACAATGCTGGGGAGATGATCATAGGCCGTGCTTTATTTCAGAATATATTAATTGGATTGATCACGACAACCGCCGCATTTTTTATCCTAGAGTTTGTTCTGCAAAAGATGATGGTGCCGTACTTCTTTCCAAATGGCGGTCTTTACATGACGCCGAAAACACTCCGCATTCGAATTCGCAATCGACTTGCTGCTCTTATCGTCGCCAGCAACCTGATTCCTTTCTTTGCCATTATTGCTACTTTACGGGGAACCTATCGGACTGATCTGGATCCGACGAAACTTCTGGATTTATTGAGACCCGCGCTTCTAACCAACGCTTTTTTTGGTATTAGTGTGGGTATTGGATTGACCATATTGGTGAGCGGTAACATCACACGCCCTCTGAAAGAGATAATTCGGGTTCTGAAAAGGGTCCGTGATGGCTATTTCGACGAGAAAGTAAGGGTAACCACCAATGATGAAATTGGTTACACGGGTGATGTGATCAACGAAATGACCGAGGGACTAAAAGAGCGCGACCGGATGCGCCACTCGCTTGAGTTGGCGAAAGAAGTTCAGCAACATTTTCTTCCCGACTCAGATCCCCAACTTGGCGGCCTGGATATCGCGGGTAAAAGCATTTATTGTGAGCGAACCGGGGGTGATTACTATGACTATCTGGATATGGGGGATCATCGTGGGGGAAAAATTGGTATTGTTGTCGGTGATGTCTCAGGCCATGGTATCCCGTCGGCCCTGCTGATGGCATCTGCCAGATCTTCACTCCGTCAGCGGGCCTTACTTTCAGGAAGCATTGCACAAATTGTCTCGGACGTGAACCGGCAACTGACAAGAGACGTTGAAGAATCGGGGAGATTCATGACCTTGTTTTGCAGTGAGATCGACACTCACAGCCGGAGCATCCGCTGGGTGCGAGCCGGACATGACCCAGCAATATTCTATGATCCTGTTACAAATACCTTTGAGGAGCTAAAAGGTCCGGGTCTGGCTCTTGGAGTGGATGCAGACTGGCGATATGAAGAACATCAAAAAACGGGATTACAAAATGGGCAGATCATCGTCATTGGCACAGACGGTATCTGGGAGGCGCATAATTCTGAAGGGGGTACATTTGGCAAAGAATCGCTTCTTGAAATCATCCGTCAACATGCCTTGGTCAGCGCGCAAGAAATCGTTTCAGCGATTATCAATGCCGTGATCCGTTTTCGTAAAGGCGTTATCCCCGAAGATGATGTCACACTGGTGGCGATTAAAGTCACCGGGTAAAATCCCAACAGCCAGTGGTCCTGCTGAAAGAGTGACGGGAGCTGAAATTTTACAGCGAAAAGGTCCAAAATCAAAACCAAAGAAAACCTTAGCAAAGCCATTGAAATCATCAAAGGATGCTGTGCGGATGGATTGGTGGGAAAATGTGAGAAGAAATCGGGCGCGTAATCATTAAAAATACAGGAGTTTCCGTACTAAATATAGTATTTGAAATGTGAAACCAGGAACTCGCTACCCAATTACAATGTCAGTGATGTGTATTATAACTGGATAGTTAAACATATTGATGCTCAAACGATATCCGAAAGTAGACAATCGTTTTCAGCCGCCATGATTTTCACATAGCACTGGCAGTCCAGTCCCTTCAATTTCAGTCACCCCCAGAATCTAACAATAAACGGTTGTAAAAGTAAAAGCTAAGGATAGGTTTAGAGGTTTTTGTAAAATAGGATGACCGGTTGTGGGTTAACTGAACAAATACATAATTAATTTAAATGGATAACGATGATTAGATAGGGCACGAAATCTCTATTTCTCCCTTTATGTGGATTGGCCAGGGTAAATCCACAATGGCCGGGCGGTTTATATTTGTCCAGCCAATCTTAATATTTTGATCCTATCGTTTTTGTGGATTAGTTCGTCAAATACACAACCTCTTTGGATCCTTCACAATGTTTTCTTGAGGCACGATGTTACATTCTTTATGATCGATGACAATCAAATGGTTACTTGTCATCCATCATTAGATCGAGCAACATAGTCACCGCAGTTTTCTGCATTTTCAAACGATCTTCCCATAACAAGCTTGTGGGGGTTTCCACGGTAAATACAAAACGGCTGTTATTTAGGCGGTAATAATTGGCGATACTTAACTGGCCAGTGAGACGCATGTACCACATTCCCCACATGGGTGCATCAATAATGCCTTTTTCGGTCTTTAATATGATCATTCTGACATTTTGTTCGATCGGATACCCTATTTCTTTAATAGTGGCGACAATTTTTTCGCAGACGTTTTTGTCAGCTAATCCATACTGGTATAAATAAAAACCCCGGGCAGTCGGGTCTTCGTGCAGATCTATCATCAAGTCGTAGGAGGTGTTCTGAATAAATTGCTTGATGATGTTAGATTCCTGGGCGTTAAAGGTGGCAAAATCGCGATTAATATCGATACCAGTCTGATTATACCGGATGTCATGGACCCAACCCCAGGGATTTACAATTGGAACAATATCAATTGCTAAATTACTATATTTCTCGGGCGATCCGATCAAATCTTCCACAAACCGTGCGGCCGCCCCGGCCGATGCCGGTTCATTACCGTGTATAGCCGCACTGATTAAGACCCTGTATCGGGGGGATTGCACTGCTTGGAAATGAATCCGACACAGGAAGGCTTGAAAATCCGGGTAATCCACACGTCCGATTTTTTCCATGGTCAGGTGCGTAGATGCCGAAACAACCTTTTGAAGACGATTTTCAAAGGCCTGCAGATTTCTGTGCTCTGGTGGTCTTACCCTGAACGGTGAATGATGACGGGTTACACAGGAAAATAACACGGCAACCAGCATTATCAGACAAACGACAATATTAATTCTGCCGATATGTAAGTGATAATTCATCTCGGCTTCGGCCATTTTGCTGCTGTGATTCATCATCATTTGTGTCCTTCTGTATAGTTATTAAAATGTTAAATAAGCTGCATAATCTGCTCGAAACCGGCCGCTTTGCTCCGGAATCAGCGATCGGCTTGCCCCGTAACCGGTAGCCGACATCCTCCGGTTTAGGTGGTCGAAATCACCGGAATAGGCAGGTAGGAGATAAATATGATACTGAGGTGCAAAGAAGCGGATCTCGTTGCTATATTTGAAATCGTCAATGATGCTGGTCAAGCCTATAAAGGAATTATACCATAAGATCGGTAGCATTATTTTCATATAGCTCTGGCCGTCTCTACTACCTTCGATTTTAAACACACCTCAAAATTTTAAAGAATAAAGTCTGTCTGCCACGGTCAAACATAAAAGATTTTCAGGATTATTACGAAAATGAACGGACAGATTTAAGGTTATCTTGACAAATATATAACAGATCCAGAAGATTGAATAAATTTGACTCAGGAAATCTATACTTTGATCAAATTGTGGATTAGCCAGGGGAAAACCACAATGCCTGAGGGCTTTATATTTATTCAGCCAACCTAAAATATCATGGTTCAATTTTTTGTGGATTTGAAAGTGCAGCCCAAACAATGCGAAAACATTCCACCTATTCGAGTTTTTTAAATTTGAACTGAGAATAATGTGTAATTGGTAAAGATTTGCCGATTTCTGAACGTATTAATCCGTGATAACATTGGATGGGCCTAAAATTTCAAACCGTATGGCCTCAGAGGATTTTTCTTGACGTGGGGATATGAATTAATTAATAGAAACCTATCAAGTACAGCTTTAATCAGCTATCTCCAGCTGCATCTCCTGAAAAAATTTTAGACCCCATCTAACATTAGCTCAGAATTTTGGTGAAGTTATGATGGAGTACCCCCTCAAATTTTGCTTATTTCGCTCCTGGCAGGAATTTAACAGCCTGTTGGGAGTCTATTTGTATCTCTAATATTCCAATCTGCCCGAAATATTAAATGGAGGTGAACTGATGCCGATTCTGTTTGCTGTTTATAATTTGATAGATAAAGACAAAGCCGATGAGTACGATCATTATCTCACAAATACGAAAGTACCTGGAATTAGAGGTGCTCCTTGGTGCACAGGATTTAACACATGGAAAATAGACAAAGTTCTTGCACCGGCTGTTTCTGAGCCAGAGGGGGAATTGCCCTCTGAACCCCCATATAGGTATGTTGCTATGATAGAAGTATCTGATTTAGATGCGATGGTTAGTTTTCTTGGCACTGATGAAGGCAAAGAATTTGTCAAGTCCTGGAGCGTCTATATTGATCCAAAATCAATCTTCACTATGGGGCACGAAGTATAGCTAATTTTTCAATTTTTTGCCTACCCGGCTTCTGACAGGATTTCGGTTGTCCTATCAGGCGCTTTATTCTCTTAACAATACAAACTAAACTCTTGTAATTAACAGAATAAGGAGGTTTAACATGCCCAAGTATCTCTTTCATGGTTCGTAGACTGAAGAAGGTTTAAAAGGATTGCTTAAGGAGGGGGGTTCTAAACGACGAGAGGCGACGAAACAGCTGGTAGAAAGTGTCGGTGGAACACTGGAGGCATACTATTTTGGTTTTGGTGACAACGATTTTTACGTCATTGTGGAAGTTCCGGACAATGTGAGTGCCGCTGCCGGCTCTTTAGTAGCCGCCGCTAGCGGAGCGGTCAAGGTCAAAACCGTTGTTCTTCTCACACCTAAAGAGGTTGACCAGGTTGTCAAAATGACCGTTGAATATCGCTCACCTGAACAATAAAGGCGTTTTTAAGAGTTGGCAGATACAATTGTTGCTAAAGCAGGGGCCTCTGCTGCCAAATGCTGCCTGCGACGGTGAAGAGTTTGACACCCCTATATCATGTTATGAGCAAGAAAGGAGGGAAGCAATGAGCGCATCAGAACATTTAGGCACATACGCTGAAGGCTGGACAAAGGGAGACGCCGAGTTGATCTTAAAAGCTGCAGCTGACAATTACACGTTCGATGATCCGAATGCTGGGGTCATTCCGAAAAACGAATTTGCGAACTATCTGGAGGCAATGAAGGAAACAGTAATTTCTCTCCGGGAGGGATCATTGCCGGAACCCTTTATGGAATTATCCGAGGTTGTAACAGAGGAAAAAGAAGGTCTATTAACGGCATGGTGCTGGTGGGCTGTTCCCGGCACCCAGATCAAGGGTAGTGGGCTCATTAAGGTTGGACTTGATGGTGTTCAGTCGGAAGTGCTCACTTATTACACAAAGCTTCCGGAGTGAAGAAAGAATTTTTTTAGGACTATTATGAATAGACCTAAAGGCTGTATGAGAGGGCCGTTTGCAAATGCTCACGGCCCTGAATTTTACCATCACGGAGGCATTATTTTAGATTTCGGCTACTGGCAACGCAACTACTATATATCTGCAATATAAACAATATGTTAATCGTCAAGATATCCAAAAGAAATCATAGATCAGACAACTGTTTTTCCAACCTACCCCTTTGATTTTAATCCCACCTAAAAATAATCCAGCAGTAAACAATGTGACAAATCTAAAACCCAACCCGGACAAGCCGGAATTGAAGATTGAAGATTGAAAAGTGAAGGTTTATAGATACTAATGAGCTTTAATACCGTGAGCCAATTCAGTCCCATCGGAACAACGGCATAAACAAAGTCGCAAATAAAGTTGAATGACTTTTGTTCACTATTGTGGTATAGAAACATCCTGACAAGCGCTTCATTTTTCCATCGGAACAAAAGGCATCTTGCCAAATTCAGAACTATTGATGTGTCGTAAAATCTGATGCAACACGAATGTCTTCGGGCGCGCCAACAATTCTGGGTTTCGGGCGAATCGTTCTGAATTTTTATTTCTTATTTTTTTCGGTTTTTATCAGCAAAACCAAGTTTGTCGTTATAATCCGGTGGATGTTTTGTTTCAAATCGTGAAACTGTCTGAGCGGCTTAGTGAGCGTTAAGCCCTACAACGACTTTTTGGGTTAATTTGAAACAACAATTTTTATAGGTTCCATTGATATCAGGGCCTCCCGAGAATTTCTCCCGATTGAGGTCAGGAGCCTTGAAATATGTCTATGGCGTATTATCGCAATTGTCGCGAAAACTCACTCTGGATTTGAGGAGGTATCGTGAAATATTGGCGCCAACCCCTTGACAAACACCGTTTTCAAATCCCTCACGGCATAATTCATGTGATTGAAGAACGTTGCAAAGGTTGCGGATTCTGTGTTGAATTCTGCCCGAGAGAGGTGTTTGTAATGTCAAAGCGAACCAATTCAAAGGGCTATCATCCACCTGAAATCACCGATAGTTCGCTATGTGCCGACTGTCGATTATGTGCTCTGCTCTGCCCCGATTTTGCGATCTATGTCGAAAGCAGCGATATGCCCGCCAACGACAACGGGCAGACCGAATGACGGGATCAAGTTAATATGACGAGCGACCAGGGTCTTTTGACCGGAGAACATTTCCTGATGGGAGATTATGCAGCCGCTGAAGGTGCTATTCTGGCGGGTTGTCGTTTCTTTGCCGGCTACCCCATCACGCCTGCGACAGAGGTTGCTGAACGCATGTCGACGCGCCTGCCCCAGGTCGATGGTATCTACATCCAAATGGAAGATGAACTGGCCTCTATGAATGCGATCCTGGGTGCCTCATGGGCCGGCGCAAAAGCCATGACCTCCACCAGCGGCCCTGGATTTTCACTCATGATGGAAAATCTCGGATTGGGCATTATGTTGGAAACCCCGTGCGTCGTGGTCAACGTGCAGCGTGGCGGACCATCCACCGGCCTACCCACCTTGGTCGGTCAGCAGGATATGATGCAGGCCCGCTGGGGCTCCCATGGCGATTATGAAATCATCGCCCTATCGCCCGATTCACCTCAAGAGCTTTTCGATCTGACCCTGAGAGCCTTTAACCTGGCTGAAAAATTCCGAACGCCGGTTTTGGTGATGACAGACGCCGAAGTCGGTCACATGACGGAAAAAGTTGTGATCCCATCGCCTGAAGAGGTGGACATCATCAATCGTCCCAAGGTACAAAAAGGTGATATGGAACCGAGTCATTTCCGGATTTACCGGGACACAGACAACGCAACGGACGTTGTTTCCCCCATGGCCATTGCCGGCGAGGGGTATCGCTATCACGTCACCGGCCTCACCCACGATGAGCTTGGCTATCCGGCCATGAATGCCGACGCCAGCGAATGGAACATCAAGCGGCTGGTCAACAAAATTCGGGCACATCGTCACGAAATTATCCAAATAGAGGAACGCGACATTGAAGATGCCGAGGTCGTGGTTGTATCCTACGGCATTTCAGCGCGCACATCCTTGTGGCCGATCGAACAGGCACGCAAAGAGGGCATTCGCGTTGGCTATCTGCGGCTCATTACGGTGTGGCCGTTTCCGGAGGAACGAATTCGCCAATTAGCCAAGGGGATACGGGCGTTTGTGGTCCCGGAAATCAACATGGGTCAGATGATGCGCGAAGTCGAACGATGTTCGGCCGGACACGCCCCGGTATTCGGTGTTCATCGCCTGGGCGGAGATATTTTAGAACCCCATAAAGTGCTAAATGCCATCCGTCAGGCCGCCGGCTGAAGCGACGCTTCTTAAGATGATCTTATAACCCGATCAATGGAGTAATCGTGCCTATGGCTGAAGATCAACTTTCCAACAACCGGATGGTAGCGTTGTCCGGGCACGAACGCACCGAGCAGGGCGATTGGGTCACTGGCCTGCATCCCATGGATGTGTTGCTGCGCGGTGAGCGCTTACCCCACATCTGGTGCCAGGGTTGCGGACTGGGTACCGCCCTGACCACTTTTATCGGCGCATTGCAATGGCTGGAAAAGAATCAAGATTGGAACTTGGACAAAGTTGCCGTGGTATCCGGTATCGGCTGCACTGGACGGGTTGCGGGTTACCTTCGTTTGGATTCTTTTCATACCACCCACGGAAGGGCCATTCCGTTTGCCACCGGTCTTAAGCTGGCCAATCCGGAATTGAAAGTGGTCGTGTTTTCCGGTGATGGCGATATTGCCGGAATCGGCGGCAATCATTTTATCCACGCCACCAGACGCAATTTAGATATTTCAATCATTTGCGTCAATAACTTTAACTACGGCATGACAGGCGGACAGGCGGGGCCGACAACCCCGCATAACGCTCGGGCCGTCACGACCCAATACGGTAATTTTGAGCACCCCTTTAACCTGCCTTATCTAGCGGCCGCCGGCGGCGCATCGTTTGTGGCCCGCTGGGCAGTCATTCACGCCCGGCGTCTGGAATGGACCCTGCGCCAGGCACTGATGCATCCCGGATTCAGCTTTGTAGAAATCATTGCCCCTTGCTCCACCGCCTATGCCCGCTGGAACCCGGAAGGCAAAGGCCTGGATCCCGAGAACCTGAGACGACGGGGTTTGGAGGTCATGAAACACTATCAAAAAATAGGGAAGATCACCCACGATACCCACCCGAAAGACGCCAGCATCAAAGTTGATGAAAAGGGAGCCATTACTGAAATTGTGGAAGGTATCTTCATCGACGAACCCAAGCCGGAATTTCAGGCTTCCATTCATCTTCAGGCGCAGGTCGCCAAAAAACGCTGGGCCGCTATTAAAAAAGCATTGGACGAGCGGCCACGGTTATCCAAGCGGAACGATCGAATTTCACGCACAGAAGTGCAGTTGGGTGGATTTGGCGGTCAAGGCATCGTGAGCGCCGGCAGGATCATTGGTCAAGCAGCAACCATCTATGACAGACTCGAAGCCAGCTTTACCCAAAGCTACGGACCCGAGGCAAGAGGCGGTGCGGCCGGATCTCAAGTGGTCATTGATAGTGATCCCATTCATCATCCTCATCTGATTAAACCGACGAGTGCCATTATTATGTCCCAGGAAGCTTATACCAAATACGTGCCAATGGTGGCCATCGGCGGAACCCTGTGCATCGATGATGGATTGGTGACCCTTGGGGAAGATCATCGCCAAGACTTAAAGACCTATGGTATCCCAGCTACCCGGATCGCCGAAGAATTGGGCAATGTGCGCGCTGCGAATACGGTAATGCTGGGCCTTTGGGCGGCAATTATTGAGGCGGTCAGCAAAGCGGCCATGCGGCAGTCTTTGGCTGATTCGGTGCCCCCCAAAACCTTGGAAGTGAATCGCAAAGCCTTTGATGTCGGTTATGAGAAGGGGGTAGAACTGAGGCGAGGTAAATAATTTTGCTTTGTGTGATTTATTGTTACCTCCATCCATAATTATAACGTCACAAACTATAGTTAAAGACTAAAGTGGTGAAAATTAACCTGTAACTTGATGGACATAGACCAAATTTATGTACCGCTTTGTTCCGGGAAATTGGTTTCAGGTGTCAGGTTTCGGCCCGCCTTGGCGCGATATAGACGGGTTCTCAATGTTCGCTGCGAGAGATCCCAATATTGTCCTATCATCCAGTTTCTTAAAATGATAGGTCTGGGCCAGGGGTGTCAGGAAAAGCGGATCTTATGGCATATCCTCGCATCTGACTCCACAACTCTGGAGTCTGTTTTTGATCAAACTGTCCGCTTTTCAGGTCAAAGGCAGCGCTGAACACTGACACCTGACACCTTGATTTTCTTACAACATGTTGTCAGAAAAAATATAATTTGGACCTAAGCATTATGTCACCAACTATAGCTAAATACTGGATTATAATGAGACTGACCAACATTTGACAAAAAGGAAAGCTCCTATGAGCAAACGTGTTCTCATTATCGGTGGAACCCCAGCAGGCCTTCAAGCGGCATCGGATTTGGCCGATTCCGGAATTGAAGTTCATCTAACTGACGTTTCACCGTTTATCGGGAACGACCATGCCCCTCAGATACCCGATTATTTGCTGAACGCACGGGCATTGGAAATTGCCAAACATCCTCGCGTCACCCTCTGGACTAACACGGATCTCCAACACGCCGAGCGCAAACAAGAGTCGTTTCACCTGCAACTTCGCCAACATCCCCGTTTCGTGGATCTCAAAACATGCACGGGCTGTGGGGATTGTATCGACGTCTGTCCGGTAACCGTGCCGGGAACCCACCGCAAAGCCATCTATCGCCAAGACGGCGTCCAACCGCAATGTGCTGTTATCGATAAAGTGGGGATAGCTCCCTGTTCCAGTGCCTGTCCGGCGGGGATTCACGTTCAGGGCTACCTGGCACTGATCGCCGAAGAACGTTTTCAGGAAGCAATTGATTTGGTCCGGCAAGCGATTCCCTTTCCGGGTATCTGCGGCCGAATTTGCACCCACCCCTGTGAAGCTGAATGCCGACGCACTGATATCGACGAACCGGTTGCCATACGAGCGCTCAAACGCTTTATCGCCGATTGGGAACTGCAGAATGCCGAAAGTGAGTCCATCCAAACATCCAAAAATAAATTGCCAGATAGGGGTGCAAAGCGCATCGCCATCGTGGGTGCCGGTCCGGCGGGGTTGACCGCGGCGTATTGCCTGGCACATAAAGAGTATTCTGTGACCGTTTTTGAAAAGCTTCCGATTGCCGGCGGTATGATGGCCGTCGGCATTCCCGCCTTTCGTCTTCCCAGGGAAATTCTGCGTGCGGAGATTAATGCCATTGAGGCGATGGGCGTTGAAATTAAAACCGGTGTCGCATTCGGCCAAGACATTGCCATAGAAGGGCTCAAATCCCAGGGCTTTCAGGTCGTCTTTCTGGCCACTGGCCTGCATGGCAGCCGCAAACTCGGGGTGGTCGGTGAGGACCTCCCGGGTGTCGTTGACGGTATCACCTTTTTGAGAGATCTTGCACTTGGCAATCCCGTGACATTGGGCGCCAAGGTCGTTGTTGTCGGCGGCGGCAATGTTGCCATGGACGTTGCCTTGTCCGCCCGGCGGATGGGGACTGATGAGGTCACGATTGTTTGCCTGGAAACCCGAGAGGAAATGCCGGCGTGGCAATTCGAAATAGAAGAAGCCCTCGAAGCGGGCGTGGAAATTGTCAACTGTTTCGGACCCAACCGTTTTATCGAAAAAAATGGATCGTTTGCCGGAATTGAGTTTAAGCGCTGCACCTGCGTGTTTGACGAACATTGCCATTTCAACCCCCAATATGATGAAAATGATCTGAATAGCCTGGAAGCTGACACCGTAATCATTGCCATCGGCCAGATGGCCGTGCCGGACGTCGCCAAATCTGAGCAGATTGCGCATTCGCCAGCGGGGCAAATTGCCGCTGATCCCATAACGCTGCAGACGAACATTCCCTGGGTGTTTGCCGGCGGAGATACGGTCCATGGCCCCAAGTCCGTCGTGGACGCGATTGCCAGCGGCAAGCAAGCTGCCGAGAGCATTCATCGCTATCTAAGCGGACATGATCTCAAGGGGGGGCGTGTGGGTCATACAGCTGATGTTGTCCCAGCGATGGGGGCAGCTGACAACGGCCCGAACGAAAGGCCATTTCAACCAGAGATATGGGCTGATCATCAATTGCCGATATCTCATCGGCCGATGACCGATGACGAACTGCTGCCCAAACCGCGGGTACCAATGCCAGCAATTCCGCTGGAGGAACGCCTTAAAAGCTTTGCTGAAGTGGAATTCGGATATTCGGCAGAACAGGCCGTCACTGAGGCACGCCGTTGTCTGACATGCGGTCCCTGCAGTGAGTGCATGGCCTGTGTCGAAGCCTGCAAGCCGCTGGCAGTCATTCACAAACAGCAGCCCACAGACGTTGAATTGGATGTCGGCACGATCATTTATGCCGACGATCCTGCGCGATTTGAAAATTTACCGTTGACGGCCGATCGACGCATTTACCGGCTATCACCGCACGATTTGCTTTTGAGCTCCGCCATTGCGGCCAGGGTGGTGTCCGATGCACACATGGTTTCGTATCCCAAGGCCTTCAAAGCGGCACAAGGATTTTTCAACGGCCACCATCGAATCGGGGTATTTATTTGTCGATGCGGCGAAGCAATTGCCCAGACAATCGACGTGGAAGCAGTTCGCCGGCATACGGCCACTTTGGCCGATGTTATTTGTGTCGAGATTTTGCCTTTTTCTTGCACCCCCGAGGCAGGCAAAACTATTAACGACATGGTATCATTTCTCAATTTGAATCAAGTCGTTTTGGCTGCCTGCACGTGCTGTTCTTTGGATCAGGTTTGTTATAGCTGCACCTACCAACGCATCCGTTGCAAACAGAACTTCGGGTTATTTGATCCCCAGCTGCCAACTCCACTGCCGGAGAATGTTGTCACCCGAAAGAATGATTGGCCCATCATGGCTGAGTTTGTCAATATTCGGGAGCAATGCGCTTGGGTTCACCGAGATGATCCCGTAGCCGCCACATCCAAAGCGACCGCCTTGACTGCCGCAGCGGTTGCAAAAATTCAAATTGCTGCATCGAAATCTTTTGAATCAATGCCGATCGAGCGCTCCGCAATGATACTGGGCGGGGGTGAGGCCGCCGGTATCTGTCGGGACCACCTTCAAATCCAAAATATTGTCGTACGGCAATCGGATACACACCCGTCTCACATCCAGAGAGCCAATGGCCACTATGCCATTCGGCAAAATGGACATACCTGGACGGCAGCATCAATGGTGCTGGCACCCCGGGAACCTTCGGAGGCAGAGGCGTTGATATCCACCTTTGGGACCGGTTCACATCAGCCTCGTATCCGATCCGTCTGGGGTGGGCTGGAGACCCATCTGCCGGGTGTCTTTTATTGTGACCCCGGTGAAGATCGCTCGGTGACAGGGGCAGCTGCAGCGGCACGCGTATCTGCGTGGCTGGGCAGGTGCAGCCGTCCAATTAGCCCCAATGTTGCGGTGGTCGACAACCATCTTTGTCGCGCCTGTCAAAGTTGTGTCGATACCTGCGAAGTCGGTGCGCCGCAGCTAGTGGGTGAGGAAGAAAGTCGCAGCGCCTGGGTGGATCCCGATATCTGCACTGGATGTGGAACCTGTGCAGCGCAATGTCCTTCAGGCGCGATTACCGCCGGTTATGCCAGTGATGACCAGCTGTCTGTAATGATTGAAACGATTTTGACTCCCTTCATAAGTCACCGTCTCTGACGGTGAGAATTGAAAAGGTTCTAACGTTACCGGGTGATCGCGGCTAATTGATCTAAAGTTGAACAAGGCCGGTTTCTTATGAACACAGATAAAGTATTGGTTTTTACATGTAACTGGAGCGCGTATCACGGGCTGGAATCAGCGGGTGTAAACCATCAGGCTTATTCCGCCGTGATTCATCCCATTAAAGTGATGTGTTTGGGACGTCTGAGCCCGGGAATCATCCTCAAGTCCTTTGAACGCGGTGCCGCCGGTGTATTGCTCTTAGGTTGTCCGCCGGGAGAATGCCATTATGACTTTGGAAATTACCTAGCCGAGGAAATGTTTACTGTTACCAGCGATCTGCTGCACCTGTTGGGGGTGTCCAATAAGCGTTTTCAGATGGATCGGGTGGCCGCCGGCGATGGTGACACCTGGATTGAAAAAGTACAATCTTTTGCAAACGGATCGAACGGAAGCAAAGGAGTATCGTGAACCGTATACGGGATATCATAGATCGCAACCGGGCATGGTATTGTGTGGAGTGCGGGAAATGCAGCGCGGTCTGCCCCATAACACCCTGGGAAACCCGAGGCTACACAACACCGCGCCTGCTGGTGGAGAAAGCCCTCAATGGCAATCCAGCGGATGTTTTCGACGATCCTTTGTTCTGGTCATGTCTAACCTGTAAACGATGCAGCGAGCTGTGTCCATCAGATGTATTTTTTTCAGAGTTTGTGCGGGATGCCCGTGAATTGGCCAGAAAAAACGGTCGCTCGGGGGAGTGTACCCATGGTGAAACCATCCAAACCTGGGCCCGGATGATGACAGACCACGATCTCGAACAAAGACGGCTTGGGTGGCTGAATGGTGAGTTAAAGATATCCGACGATTCAGACACCTTGTATTTTGTAGGCTGTTTACCGTACTACGATATATTGTTTCGAAATTTGGCTATCGAAGGTGTGGAGATTGCCAGAGCAGCGGTTAAGATTTTAAACGCTTTAGGGATTGAACCGCAGGTTCTGAATGATGAGCGCTGTTGTGGTCACGACCAAATCTGGGAAGGTGATTTGGATACCTTTCGCGCACTGGCACGTCTAAATCTTGACCGCATCAGAGCCACCGGCGTCAAACGGATCATATCTACCTGCCCCGAGTGTGCCCGAACCCTCGGTCTGGACTACCCCAAACTGGTTGAGAATCATGGCCTGGAGGTGATGCACCTGAGTCAGTTCCTTCGCCAACAGTCTCAGGATTCCGTGCTGAATATGGATTTGAAAAAACTGGAGGGCACGGCCACCTATCAAGACGCATGTCGCCTGAGCCGTCACTTGGGTATTTACGACGATCCGCGTACATTGATTAGGGGCGCAGGGCTGGATCTGGTTGAAATGGAACACACGTTCAAAGCGAGTCTCTGCTGTGGAACGACTGGCTGGACGTCCTGCGGAAAGGTGAGCAAAAATATCCAGGTTCAACGGCTAAAGGAGGCCAAAGCTACCGGTGCTGAGCTGCTCATAACAACTTGCATCAAATGCCAGATCCATTTCAAATGTGCGCAGCAGGACCCCGCCCTGGAGAATGATATCGATATTGCGGTGCGCGATCTGGCCACAGTTCTGGCGGATCGAATATAGCTGTCAGGAAGGAGCTGAGGTGAAGAAATTCACCTGTAACTAGTTTAAAAACTAAAATAGAAAGAATTCCTTAGTTTAGACCTGGTTAAATAGTTTACTGGTTGAATGGTTGATTAAGTAAATAATCATGATTTCAAGGTGTTACGATTTTTAAGACATGAAGTGGCCAACTATTTTGCGAATATAGGATAAATCCAAATTTACAACCACTTAACCAATCAACTAATCAACCAATCAACGATATCTGTAATTCGTCAATCGATTACTTTTTCGGGAAATTTACAAGGCCAATGTGAGAACGATGGAGGCAAACCCATCAACCGCAGCTGGAATTCTGGATCCTGATTTCCTGCAAAGTGTTGTCCGTCAGGCAACGTATCAGTGCCGGGCTGACGGCAGCTGTTTTTACCTGTGGGATTGGAAAAAGGAGCGCTTTTCACAAGTGGCAACCCATAACCTGCAGCAGATACCCTGGGATGATGGTCTGCCGAGCCGTGTAATGAGCTCCAGGGAAACCATGACGGAAACTTGTCCCGATTCTTCGGTATCTTTGGCGGCCCCATTGATCTGGCAGGATGCCGTGCGAGGGGTACTCATTGTATTTGATGGAGACGTCAAGCGGACTTTTCGGGATCGCGATATGGCGCTGCTTCAATCCTTGGCAGACATGACGGCATCAGTTGGCCAGCAAAACGAGCGGCTGGCAAGGATGACGGCCCAGTTTCGAACACTGCACACGATTGACGTTGCGCTGACCTCCAGCCTGGAATCAGAGCGCGTATTGAATCTGATTCTTGAAAAGGCCGCCGAACTGGTCAATGCCGAGCACGGATCATTGAGGCAATTGGATACTGAATCCGGCAAACTGGTTCTCAAGGCCCATTACGGCGATGGCTGGACGACCGAAAAGCTAGCCTACACACCCCAGATTGGACAGGGGATCGCTCGGTGGGTGGCCGAAC
>JASFFJ010000066.1:0-17626 GCA_050124355.1 Desulfobacterales bacterium
TGTTCTGGATATTGGGACAGGATCGGGCATTTTAATTCTCACCGCCGTATTGGGCGGCATGGACGGCGGGTTGGGAATTGACATCGATTCCTGTGCCCGGGTGGAAGCCGCTGTAAACGTTAAAAACAATGGCCTTGAAGATCGGATCACAATATCAGGACAATCTTTGGATACGATTGATCAACGGTTTACGATGGTTCTGGCAAACTTGCGTTATCCCAGTCTGAAAAGGCTCTATCCCCGGCTGACAGAAGTTACAGCGCAAGGGGGGGTGCTCATTCTGTCTGGCATAAAGAACGATGAAGTCGCTGATTTACTGGAAGTATACACAAAATGTCGTTTTAAATGCTTGTGGTCGGTCGATGAACTCGGCTGGACAGGTGTTGTTTTAGAAAAGATGCTGCCAACACAAAAGGGGTAAACATCGTAGAGATGTTTACCCCTTTTACATTAATCGTTAAAATTTGTGATTCTTATTACTTCTCGGTTTTCGGATGGCACTTGGCACAGGTGGTTGGCGCTTTTTTGGGTTTATATTTTTTATTGAACTTCTTGTGGCATGTACGGCAATTATCATGAAGCGCTTCTGCATGGTATTCAAGCTCCAATTTCTTTTTCTCCGCTTTTTTTAATTTCTTTTCCCGCCATTCTTTTTTGAGCTTCTTTGGCACTTCGCCCGGTATTTTATGGCACTCGATACATTTTTGAACATCGTCGCCGTCTTTTAGTTCCGTCAGCGGTTGGCCTTTATCATCGTGGTGACACTCTCCGCACTGGCTGGGATATAATTCCGGATAGGCTTTGGAGTAATCGTCCCAGTGTTTTTTGTGTTCGAACTGAACGATTCCTTTTTTATGCTCTTTGTAGGTCGGCTCGTTTAATGGAATCACATCCGGCACTGATTTTGCGTAAATGGCAGCACTAACAAATAAAATAGCAACTCCGATAATCACCGTGGTCATTAAATGCCTTTTGATCATGTTCCTCTTGCTCCTCCTTTGTCTTTATTCTGTTCGGTTGTTACGCTATTTCATCAAAAAAGATGTTAGAATATCAGTTTAGCGTGGCGCTGTCAATGGCAAATCCTAAAATGTTGATAAATTTAACCAATTGATATTATTGAGCTTTTTTTATCTTACATCGTGATAATTCAACCTGAACATTTTAAAGTATAAATAACCTGTCATTGTGGTTAGACGAATGGAGTCCTTAAAAAGTTTACCAAAAATGTATTCTTTTTAATTTTTTAACCGGCTTCCTGTTCGGCTTCTTCGGGCATTACTTTTTTCTTGCCGAATATCCTAGCACCAATAATGCTGACTTCATACAGAACCATTAACGGCATTGCCATCAGGATCTGGGTGATCACATCCGGTGGGGTCAGGATGGCGGCACCGGCAAAAAATAAGAGCAAGGCATATTTTCTGTTTTTTTTCAGAAAATCAACGGAAACAATGCCCAATTTGGCCATAAAAGTCAAAACCAGGGGAAGCTCAAACACTAGCCCAAAGGCCAGTAATAACTTGGCGGAAAAACCGAAATATTCTTTCATAGAGGGCAAGGGCCGTATGGTGTCGGTGGCAAATCCCAAAAAAAATTTAAACCCCCAGGGGAAAACAACAAAATAGCCAAATAAAGCCCCGCCGATAAAAAAGAATGACGAGAGGATAACGATGGGAACCATCAGGCGGCGTTCGTTACGGTAAAGCCCAGGTGCCACAAACATCCAGAATTGATAAAGTAAGACTGGACTTGCCACAATCAGTCCGGAAAGCAGCGACACTTTTAGATAGGTAAAAAACGCTTCGGGCAGGCCGGTATATATGAGATTTTCCCCTTCTTTCATGACATTGATCAAGGGTTGGACCAGTATACCGAACAACCGTTCTTTAAATCCAAAAGATACGACGAAACCGACACCAACGGCAATAAAAGCGGTAATCAGTCTTTTGCGAAGCTCTTCTAAATGAGAGGTAAAGGGAAGTTTTTCGTCCTCACGCATCGTCAACAGATCCTTTTGCTTTGTCTTTTTTATCATCGTCAATGGCGGCGGGCGATGCGTCCTGCATCCCAGTTTCATCTTTTTGAGATGTATCTGTATCGGTGTCTAAATCATCAAATTCCTTTTTAAGCTTTTTTAAATTGCTGAATTCATTCGATGCGGAATCTTTTGTTTCGTCTTTTTCCTCGTTTTTGTCATTATCGGAATCGACTACGTTCGTTTTTTGATTTTCAGATTTGAGATTCAGATCAACCACGTTTTTGACCCCATCACTGATATCGTTAAAGGTTTCTTTTACCTCAGATATTTCGCTGTCGAGCTGAATGGTCTCTTTAAATTCGTTGGTGGCTCTCTTAAACTCACGCATCGCACGGCCCAATGATTTGGCCAGATCCGGTAATTTTTTGGGGCCGATAATGATCAGGGCGAGGGCCAGGATCACAAGCATTTCAGGCATGCCGATGCCAAACATATGCCTCTCCTAAATTGATTTCTTGTTAAGTGTTTAAAAGAACTGTTTAAGTACTTGTTTCAGAACCATGTGTCAAGAATAACCAGCAGCCGGCAACCAGAATCAGGAGGTCGATTTTAATACCAGAAAATATAGCTTTCCGGTGTGCTTTAAATGTCCCGCGGCGATTTCGGCGTAGGACCCGTTTCCCCAGAACAAATCGGCCCGACCCGGCCCTCTGATTGCCCCGCCGGTATCCTGATTCAAAGCAAAGCGCGAAAAGCGCTGCCAGCTGTGAATTTTTCCGGCATCGTCGATCAATGGTTTTTCAGTCTCGATAAACGCCAGGGCAGCCGGAGGAAATATGCGGCGATCCAGTGCGATGGAACGTCCGGCTGTTAACTTGACATTGATATTACCCAGCGGACCGTTGGGCTCAATTTTAAAAAATACGTAGCTGGGATTATAATTTAAAACCGTATCGATCTCGTTGGGATGATGGTGCAAATATTCCCGAATTTTTTGCATGGACATGTCGGTCGTAGAAATTTTTTCCTCATCGATCAACAGCTTGCCGATGCTGCGGTATGGCCTTCCATTGGTGGTCTGATAATGAACATTAAAAATGTCGCCATTTTCAAGTCGAACCTTGCCAGATCCCTGTATTTGAAGAAAGAAGACATCAACGGGATCCTCAGCCCAGGCCAGGACCTCAGCCTTGTCTTCAAGCACGCCGTCCCCTTCAATTTCACTGCGGTCATAATAGGGCACCACCGTTTGATCCGAATAGCGAGCGATGATTTTTTCGCCTTTGAATTTTTCATGAAAAAGAGAAAGGTCGATGGTAATCAGATCCCGGGGGCGGGTATAAATCGGAAATCGATATTTTTCACTTCGAACGAGACTGCCGTTTAAAAGGGGTTCATAATATCCGGTATACAAGACCTCTCCCTTGCCGTCGCGTCCTACCGAGCGATAAACTCGATAATTGGATTGAATAAATTCTTTAAGATCCCGAAAGGCAGGCCGGGTTTGAATAAAATCCAGGAAATGCTGCAGGCTTTTGATCATATGTTCGGCGTCGTACTGGTCTTCTCCGAAAATAAACTGACGGTCGGCGGGTATTTTGTTCAGGTAGGACAGACTTTGTATAATACACTGTTCCAGGTCCTGATAGGTCATATCATCTATAAAATCCGGGTATGACCAGGAGGAGATCCGTTCCATGGCATTTTCTCTGGTCGGTGGTTTGACGATGGGCTTGCAGCCGGAGATCAATAACGTGACGGTGATGATAGAAAATACTAATGTTCGATAATTACTGTTAACTATTTTTATCATTGTAATTTTTAATTTTCCTCGAATTTGGAACAATTCGCTTTCTAAATATTTTTGTTTTTGTCTAAATTTCTTTTATAGGCGCCGCTTTTGCCACCGGATTTTTCCAGAAGCTGAATGCTGGAAACCGTCATTTCACGGTCATGGGATTTACACATATCATATACGGTTAGGGCCGCCACCGACACTGCGGTGAGGGCTTCCATTTCAACACCGGTCTGATCGATGGTGCGGACCAATGCTTCAATGTGGATCCGACTGTTTGTCTCGTCCGGTTCAAAGCCAACCTGAACATGGGTAAGATTCAGGGGGTGGCACATGGGAATGAGCTCGGATGTTTTTTTAGCAGCCATAATGCCGGCAATTCGAGCGGTTTCCAGGACATTTCCTTTTTTTACCTTCTGGTTCCTGATCATGCTGAAAGTCTCCGGGTTCATAGAAACCGCAGCACCGGCCACGGCAACTCTTACGGTGGGTTTTTTTCCGGTAACATCCACCATTCTGACGTGCCCTTTTTCATCTAAATGAGTAAATGAAGACATGGTCGTTTCCTAACCCGGCCTAGCCGGTACCAACAATGAAATAATCTTTAAAATTGACGGTTGTGCATATGCGGCAAGATGCTGGATACTTGATGCTTGATAAAATAAGGATAGTTATCATTTGTAAAAGTATTCTGTTTTTGACGTCACGGTTGACTTGATGAGATTGAGTGTGTCAGTCAAAACAGCAATCACGTTCTCCCGGATATCACCGGCCACCAACAAAAGCATCACATCATCCCCGACGGCTAGATCCCTGTCCTCTGCGATCTCAACCCGAATATCCAAAATACCGGGTCGTTTTTTTTGTTCCGATACGATTTGATCCAGTTTTTGGTGGTCCACGGTAACGCTCAGCCCTTTGACTTTGCGTCCATCGCGGGACGTCCCCCGAACAACACCATTATGGCACAGAACCATTCCGACCTTATCGAAATCCGGGTGGCGCTTGATCGCATCCATCGTCGTAGAAATATCCATATAAACTCCTATTTTCAGAAAACAGATACCGGAAAATGGTTTCCAGATGTTAGCAATAATCGATCCTTTATCTTTATAAATCCGGCCTTGTCAACTCTATGCTTTCTCGCACCATATCAATAGGCTTTGTTCATTGCGATCAGCTCCTCTGCACGCACCAGATCCTGTGGTGTATTGATGTTGAAAAACGATATCAGCTCGGGATCTTTTTGAAGCAATACGCTTTCCGGAATGTACTGAATCCGATGACCGCGAAAAGCCCATTGGATCTTAAATTTGTTTTCTTTGAGGTGCTGCTCAGCCTGTTTAAGGCAGCGTTTCGAATATATCGCACACAGCGGTTCAAAACCAGCGGCTGTCTCAGGCATGATGATATCGGTATTGCCCTCAATTTGTTCAACGAGGGATTTAACCAGCTCCTTTTTTAAAAAAGGTGTATCGCAGGCCGAAAAGAACGCATAGGGGTTCTGCATGTAAAAAAGACCGGCATGAATGCCGGTCAGTGAGCTTCTAACAGAGAATATATCGGTAACAATGGTTAAGTCCCAATCAATAAACTTCAGAGGGTGGTTGGTCACTAAAATGACTTCAGCGAACAGATCTGAAAAAATATCATACAATCGATCCAGTATGCGTCTTGGGCCGACACGTACAAGCGCTTTATTCTGACCATTAAAACGAGTGTTCAATCCGCCGGATAATATCACTCCGGTGCAGGGATGTGTCATAATCTTTGCTGTCCCATCATCAATACCTCTAATTCTCAGTCCGAAATGAACATAAGAAAAATAACATGTAAAATCAAGGTAAAATCAAGCAGTTCGTGCCTGGAGTGTCCAGAGCCGATGACAATGATGTTGATCTCAGAACCTTAAATGGTATACAGGTCAGATTACAGATTACAGATGGTGGAACTCAGCCAAGGTAAATGTAAGTTAGTTTGTTTCACCTATGATTAAATTAAACGAAGGATAGTTATATGGGGACTCACGAACATAAGCAACAGGCACCGAAAAAGGTTACCATTGGAATCATCACGATATCAACGACCCGAGCTCTGGCGGATGATAGCAGTGGGAAATGGATCAGCAAGCAGGCGATCAATGAAGGACACGAGGTCGTACATCATCAGGTCATACCGGACGATGCCGAAATCATTGCCTCCACCGTGAAAAATGTTATCCAGCATCCACGACCCCAGGTGATTCTAATGACCGGCGGGACAGGCATCACGGATAAAGATGTTACCATTGAAGCGGTCAATCCCATGTTCGCTAAAATTCTAACAGCCTTTGGCTCCCTATTTGCAAATTTGAGCTTTGAAGAGATCGGATCGGCCGCCTTTTTGTCGCGGGCCACTGCCGGTATCATTGATAAAACCGTTGTATTTTGCATGCCGGGCAGTATCAATGCCTGCCGCTTGGCCTGCCGAAAACTGATTTTCCCGGAACTGGGCCATTTGGTGAAACACATTCTGGACTAACTCCCTTCATAAGCCACTGTTTCTGACGGTGAGAATTGAAAAGGTTCTACCGTTACCGGGTGATCGTGGCTAATTGATCTAAAGTTGAACAATGCCGGTGGCTTATGAAGGAGGTTAATCAAAAGAATTTTGCTTATTTTTTACAATTCGCTCAGATATCCAAGCAGCGCAACTTCTTATAAAAACAGTCAGATCAGATAAAAGCGTGCACAGAATAAACTTATCAAAAGATTTGATGGCACACGTTATCAGAATAAAGGTAAAATGAAGCCAAAATTCTTTTTAAAAATCAGCGATCACCTGCAGAGCTTGGTTCCGAGGCCCCTTCGAGGGTCCTTCCTCATATCTCCAACTCTGCTGGTAGTCGCTGATTTTTAAGGGATATATTTCAACCTATTTTTCTGAAGTGACGATCATCCCTGCAGATCCAGATAGCGCTATCCTTCAATAAATTTAGCCTCCACCCAACCCTGATTGTAAAAGTCTAGTGGTAGGTGTTTTAGGACAGCGCCATCGAGCTGCTTCATATAGACCTGGTTCCATTGCAGGAAAAAGGTTGGTTGCGATTTATCCACCGGCATAACGACCATGTCAGGCGTTTGAATAAAGGGGATGGTTTGAAAAGTCCCTTTGTCCCAGACGAATTGTTTCTTTTTGGATTGCTTTGGATATTCTTTTGGAACACCGTTGGATTCCGTTCCAGCAAGTATCGTAAAATAATATCCTTTATACGGTTTGAGCGTATATCCAAAGCGTTTCTGCCCGATCGGATCCGAATGTGCTATTTTTCTCTCAATCAGCTTCATCGGCTTTTGCTTCTTGCGACCGTAAACATAATACAATCCGGCGATATCGTCCCCGTAACCGGTTCGGTTTTTACGCCGTGCCCTGGCAATCGCTTTTATTGTTTTGACCACCTCACCCTGATTTTTAATATCCCTTTGAAATTTTGCATAGGTTTCTTCCTGAACCGGACGTTGTCTGATATCGAAATGGATTGTTTTTTCTATTTTTTTGCTGACGATATCCAATTCCAATTTATCCGGCACTCCCCAGAAATACAGTATTAATTTTCCATCTTTATGGCGGGTGTAATCACCCTTTTTCAAGCGCCTGCCCCGGGCATCATAGGCCATGATTTGAATAATTTGATCTAGGATGTTTGATTGGTTAATGTACCTTGATGACAACCAAGGTCTCGTCATCTTTCCTTTCTACAGGAAAACGAAAATCTTCCAGGGTCTCAAACACCTCATTGATGATGCCTGTGGCCGGTAGTTGAGCATGGTCGCGGATCACCCGGTTAAACCGATCGGCACCGAACAATTCATCCTGTTTATTGTGGGTTTCTTTAATACCGTCCGTTCCGATAAGAATAATCTGGCCGGGGTGTAGTTGCTTTTCAGATTCTTCATAGACCCAGTCCTCCATTACGCCCAGTGGCAAGCCTTCGCCGCCCAGCGATTCAAAGGTGTCATCAGAGGGGTCATACAGTATTGCCGGTTCATGACCGGCGTGCACCCAGCGGAAGCGTTTTTCTCTAATGTCAATTTCACTGTAAAATAGGGTTATAAACAGATTAAGATCTTCTATATCCTTTGCGATGCGTTGATTGACATCGGCTACCAACGCTGTGGATGACCCTGGATTGAGGATGCGTTCCCTGAAAAACGCCCGGGCCGTCGTCATTAACAAGGCGGATGAAATGCCGTGTCCGATGACATCGGCAACAACAATTCCGATTTTTTTCTGCTTCCATTCTGCGGGTTGAATAAAGTCATAATAGTCACCGCTGGTTTCGTCGCACCAGATACTTTTTCCGGCAATGTCAAATCCCTCGACGTTTGGATTGGACTTTGGTACCAAGTTTTGTTGGATCATACTGGCCTGGGCCAACGACCTCTGAACTTTGATGAATTGGGTTTGATGGTTTGTTGTTTTGTGATATGCGTCGATGCCGCTTTGGATGGCCTTGCCTAAAGTATCGGCCGGGCATGGTTTGGGATGAAATTGAAAAATACTTCCTTCATTCAACGCTTTTATGGCTGTGGACATATCAGCCGAGCCTGTCAGCATCATCCGCATGCTATCCGGATCGGTCTCTTTTACCCGACAAAGAAATTCAATGCCATTCATCCCCGGCATAGCGAAGTCGGAAACAATCACGGCATAGGGACCATTTTTTTCAATCCTTTTCAAGCCCTCCTCCCCACTTAAGGCGGTCTCGATACGGAATCGGTTTCTCAAATGCCGTTTAAGGCCGGCCAATACCATGGCATCGTCGTCTACCAACAATACCTTGTCTTTCATTATGCATTCCTTTCTGTCAACTCACTACAAATTTGGCGCCATCGAGGGACTTGGTTTGTAATTTCTAGTTTATCAAGGTACTCGGTATCGCATTGCAATCCGTTGTTGTCTCCCGGGGGAGTTCGTGCGTCATGCTCCAGTGCATTGCCGACATGAACTGCAGTTAAAAGCCCCAGGTCGTTGGTCATGCTTCTGGTCGGCAAATGATGAAAGGCAATTGCTTCGATAATGTCTTTATCCAGTCGCCACAGTCCCATCAGGTATGCACCTATTTCAGCATGACTGGTCCCGAAGGCTTCATATTCCAAGTCCAGCAGATTTTTGCCGTTTTCCTGTGCTGCAGCCAAAACCTGACGGTAAGGTTTTTCAAAGTTGGTTGCCAGGACGAGCTTACCTAAATCGTGCAACAACCCAGCCATCATGGAATTATTTATCAGCCCTTGATCCAGGTTTTCATATTTTAATATTGTCTTGGCATACAAGCTAACCGCCAAACTATGGCTGAAAAGATCGTCAATTTTAAACCAGGAAAAACTTTTCTGATTAAATTCAGAAAAGACTTTAACCGAAAGTACCAGTGCTTTGATGGTTTCCAAGCCAAGCATCATAACGGCCTGTTCCGGACTGTTGATTTTGCGAAAGAGTCCGAAAAACGCAGAATTTACCATCTGCAATATTTTGGCCGTCATGCTGATATCTTTTGCAATAATTTGTCCCACCCTATTCATCGCCGGATCATCAGACTGCATTTCCGAAACGATTTCGGTGTATATGGAGGGCAGACTGGGAAGGGAGTCAATTTGTGAGATGATACTTTTAATGGATTTATCCGACATAAAATCGCGCAACGCAAAAAGCTTTCCCAGGGTATGCTTTAATACTTTGACATCGCACGGCTTTGAAAGACTTTGATGGGCCAATTGGACAGATCTTAAGGTCATTTCCTGATCCAGCTGCCCTGAAAGAATGATCCGAACGAGATGGGGATGCTGCTTCTTTACTTCGGCCAACAGTCGGCCTCCATCCATTCCCGGCATTCTCAGGTCGGACACGATGACATCCATGGGCTTTTTGCCAAGGACATCCAGCGCTTCGCAGCCGCTGGACACAAACGTCATGTCCCAATCCTGGCGCATTTTTCGGAGCGTTCGCTGAAGACCTTTGAGTACCATCGGCTCATCGTCTACGAACAGGATCCGTCTTTTTTTAAATTCATTCATAATTGCTTGATACAGTTCGTCGAACAACCGACATTTAAGAAGCTAAGGGTAGGCCGATGATGAAGGTCGTGCCTTTGCTTTCCGATGACTCCAGGGTAATCGTGCCTTTGTGCTTTTCCACAATCACGGAATGGGAAATGGCCAGTCCCTGCCCTGTACCCTTGCCCGGTTCTTTTGTTGTAAAGAAAAGATCAAATATTTTGTGTCGAATTTCTTCCGGGACACCGGAGCCGGTGTCGTTTATATAGATTTTGGCCCAATTGTCCTCACGACGGGTGGTGATGCGGATCGTACCCAATTGGGTCGGGTTGTCTTTGTTTGCCTCCGCGATGGCGTGGGCGGCATTGACGATTAAATTCAGGATGACCTGATTTAGTTCAGCCTGATAGCAGGGGACGAACGATAGCGTCTGATCAAAGTCGGTTATCAACTCTGCGACATACTTCCATTCATTACGGCTGATGGTAATGGTTTTTTCAATTTCTCCATTGATATCAGTAGGCTCCTTCTCTTCACCACCTGGATGGGCGAAAATCTTCATGGCCTGAACAATTTTGGTGATGCGGCCCACGCCCTTGAGCGTGTGCTGGATGGCGAGCGGAATTTCTTCCTCGAGATAGTCCAGATCAGATTCTGCAATGCGTTCTTCAGCGCTTTGAATCAGTTCATCAGTTAAAAAATCTGATTTGGCGGTATCAAGTAACTCTTTGTAAATTTTGATGACATTGATCAAATCATCAAATGCATCCTGGCAGAAACGGGTATTGTCTCCGACAAATTGTGTCGGTGTATTGATCTCATGGGCAATTCCAGCAGCCAGTTGTCCAATTGCTTCCATTTTCTGGGACTGCTGCAGTTGTGCTTCCCATTTTTTACGGTCGGTAATATCTGCCCCAATGATGGCGATGTCCCAGATACGGCCATCATCTTCCTTTAAAGGCTGAATCGTGATTCCTAAATAACCCTGTGCATCGCCCGGCTTACGAAATCCGATATCATCTATTCGGATCGTCTGATGCTCACTCCGGCTTTGTGAAATTCCGTTAAATATTCTATCCCAATCACAGTCCACCCCGCATTGATCCAAGGGTAAGCCGATGACATCCATCGCGTTCTTTTCGAATACCTTTTCTGCCGTTAGATTCCAAAAAATAATTTCATCTTCCTTGGAAAGACCGATTAACACCGTAGGAAGCGAAGATATCAGATGCTCTAATTCATTGTAGGTTGGCTTAGACAAGCTCAGCAATTTTTCCATGGATCCTGATTCGGTTTAATTATAAAAGCGAGGTTGAAAAATTAAGGTTCAGGGTTAAAAACCTTCGAAACAGCTCATATCGGCGGGATATTAGTATTCATCGTGTTTATAACGCCGTTTCATCCAATGGAGTATGTCACGGATACTCCAGATCTCGATCAATATGGGAAACAATTTCAATTTGTTGCAACCGTTGAACCCTGAACGCTGAACCTGGGACCGATTACTTTAGGGTACAATTATGTTATCGGTAAATCCAATGGGATCTTTAGCCTCGCTATAAAGACGTAATGATGCGCTCACCTTAAAAAATTTATATTTATATTAAATGATTAGATGAATTTGTCAGGAGGTTTTAATCACTGTGAACAAGATGGGAATAAATGGGTTCAAAAAGAAACAGGCAATGACAAAGGACTTACGAATGCTGTGAGGTTTGGGGGTTTTATGGGTGACAAGGGGCTTGTTGAAAAAGAAGTTATGGGGCGAGGTGCGCGCTATCTCAATTCATAAGCCGCCGGTATCGATCAGGTATTCGCCATCAAGCATAACGGTGGAAAATTTTAGGCTCTTACCGGCAAGCCGGCGGCGTATGAATTAATCATAGTTCAAAGTGATCTTCGGGGTCGGTGGATGGACAATTTTTACCTTGTTTAATGCCAGCTGATGTCGCCTGTCAATATCTTCCACCACCCCTTCAACGGAGTCTAACCTTGGATTTCCATAAATGGATCGATAGTCTTCGATCTGTCTTTTAACCAAAGGAGCAACCTGGTCGTGGATTGCCAGTTGCTCTAATGAAAATCCTTGATCAAGACCTTCTGTGACCAGCTCTACGACATCATAATCATAGCCCAGATCTCTAAAATCGCTTTGTCCCGGTTCAAGGCCGGCGGTTGGTACACGATGGACGATGGCTTCATCTACTCCCAGAAAAGTGGCCATTTCCCTGACCAGTCGTTTTGACAAACCGGCGATAGGACTGAAATGAACTGCACCGTCACCAAACAAGGTGTAGTAACCGATGCCGTAATCTTCATCCTTGTTGCCTGTGCCAGCCAATGATTTTTTTTCGGTAGCGGCTTTGGTAGATAGCACATTGGCTCGCACCCGAGAAATCAGATTCCCCTTGTGATAGTCTTTTTCAAATGCTTCCGGATTTGTTAGCTTGAACGCTTCTACTGGTTTTTCGATACTGTGAATTTCAAAGCGGATCCCCAGCATCTTCACCAGGATTTGCGCGTCTTTGGCATCTTCCATTTTGTTGATGCTCGAGGGAAGAATGTATCCGACCAGTTCGAGTGTTTCATCATTGTTAGCGTTGTGACCATCAAATGCTGATTTTATCAAAGTCGCCGTCGTGCTGGAATCAACACCGCCGGACAATCCTACGATACAACCTGTGGAACTGGTTTTTTTAACCGTATCGATGATGAAGTCACCGATTTCCTTGCAAACCGTGTCACAGTTTATTCGGGGTAGTTTAATCTCATTCATAACAATAACCATCTGGATATCCAAAGCAGGTTTAGTTGTCAAGATCAATTTTCTAACCGGAATTATCTGAGTTTACCCTGAAAACAATCAAAATCTGGTAAATACTTGACAAGATGCTACCATGTGGTAGTCTGTGATATACAGCCAAGTGATTGTTCCTTCTCTTGATGACCATTGATAAGACGCCTGCGATGATAGTGGGCACCGGAATAATTGCCCTCCAGAATCTCTATTTCACATGGCCTTAGCACTAGTGGCATTTTATAAATTTTTAAAATTATAACTGAAAATAGGAGAAAGGAGGTACGAAATATGACCAAAATAATACACAGCCTTTCGAAAACATCAAAGTTTACGCTTATAGGATTTTGGGCGGTTGCTTTTATGCTGAATTGGACGTCCACTGGCAATGCGTTTAAAAAGGTCAACCAGACTTCCTGGGGAGTGGCCATAAAAGGATATGACACGGTTGCTTATCACACCGAAGGACGTGCGGTAAAAGGCCAAAGCACATATTCCCACGAGTGGAATGACGCCAAATGGTATTTCGCCAGCCCTGAGAACCGGGATCTTTTTGCGGCAGACCCGGAACGCTATGCCCCGCAATACGGGGGGTACTGAGCCGGCAGCATGGCAGCGACCGGCAAGGCTGCCGGTGTAAATCCCGAAGCCTGGAAAATTATCGATGGTGAACTTTTCTTACACTGGGATCAGAAAGGCGGGGATAAATTTGCGGCAAAGGCGGATGCAGAAGTTAAAAAAGCCGACCAGAACTGGGGCAAACTGATTAAAGAATAACTGTCCTTTTTGACCTAATGTTGAGAACTGGGCAGGAGGCTCAGTCAAGCATCATTTTCAACTCAAAGACGCGTCGGTTTGCCCTGAAAGGGTTAAATTTCTCATTAATATTCCGATCCCAGATGGCTTGTGCAAGTAACACCTGTTTCATTTCAGCCCGGCTTTCCGAAGACCATCACGGAGATGTTTTCTGTCTGATAGAATCTGAAATATGGTCCCGTAAGACTCAACCTCGAAAAAGGGGTGTCGTCGAAGAACCTTTTGGGCTGATAGCTTTGCATCCTCTGCATTGCCCAACTGGGCGTAGGCTGCCGTGAGTACGATTAAATGACCCACAAAGTCCGGTTTTTTCGCCAAACCCTTTTGCAAGGCTTTGACGGCGTCTTCATATCTTTTCTTTAGATAATATGCTAACCCGAGTTCCATATAGATTCCCGGCTCTGGTCTTGGGTTGAACCGTAGGCCTGTCTCCATGAATTTGATGGCAGTGTCTGTTTGACCGGCATAAAGCAACACCTCACCCATTTCACTATGGAAAAGTGCGTCATTTGGATTTAAATTGAGAGCCTGCTGCAATTCCGCAATCGCGAGATCATATTGGCCTTTACGGATGTAAATAGATCCAAGCAGTTCATGAGCGGACGGTTGAAAGTCATCCAAGCTCAATGCCTTTTGCGCCAAACTAACGGCTCGCTGAGATGTTTGCTCGATGAACTCGGTCCAGCCAAACTCAACTTGTAGGTGATAACACCACCCCAGTGCAGTATACGCCGAAGCATATTGCGAATCCAGTTCGATCGCTTTTTCAAACATTTGGCGAGCCTTCCTGATCGACGACCGAGTACTCTGCAAACGGTACCAGGTGCCGCGAATCAAATAATCATAAGCCTGGTAATTGGTAGTGTCCTTATGCATTACGCGTATTAGCTCAGCGGTTTCAATTTTGAATTCCAGTGTGCGAACAATGGTTTCAATAATTTCATCTTGCAAGGTAAACAGATCTTTTTTGCTTCGATCATATCTTTGGGCCCAAATCTGGTTTCCGATGGTCGCATCAATTAGCTGTGCGTTGATGCGCACCCTTTCCCCTGCCGCCTGCACACTGCCTTCCAGGACATACTGCACGGAAAGTTCTTTGCCCAGCTCTGTAATTTTCACCGACTTACCTTTGTAGGTGAAGACCGTATTGCTGGCGATAACAAACAAATTGCGAAATTTGGAAAGATCGGTAATGATATCGTTGGTGATCCCATCGCTAAAATACTCTTGCTGCGGATCTTGGCTGAGGTTTTTAAAGGGTAGCACCGCGATGGCGGGTTTTTCAGACATTGAAGATGCCGTTTTAGGTTCAAGTGCAGCCGTTTCATCGGAAGGTTCAGATTGAAAATAAACATACCAGATGGCTGCTGCTGTTGCCACCAAGATAAGCACCGAAACGGCAACGACACCCAAATGCCATTGCTTTAACCTCGTTCTTTTCTCGCCGAGCACTTTTCCGGCGGCTTCGGGCGCCATTAACACCCGATATACCCGCACCGGATCTGCGATGTTTTTTACTGTGTGTTCGCCCAAATATTTATAGCCCAGATCTAGTTTATTTTTTACTTGGTCATATGCGCTGCGGGAGATACATATTCCGCCACCTTCAGCCAGCCCCTCCAACCTGGCTGCAATATTAACCCCATCCCCATAAATTCTATCTCCTTCTGCTACCACATCACCAAGATTTATACCGATACGAAATTGCATCTTACGCTCCTCAGGTAGCTTGGCGTTTAGCGCAAATAGCCTCTTTTGAATTGCTGCGGCGCAGCTGACTGCATCCACCACACTGGCGAATTCAGCTAAAAGGTTATCTCCGGGAGCGTCCACCACGCGACCTCGATGTTCTTGGATGCAATTCCTCATTGCTTCTATATAGCTGGTTAACGTGCGAATGGTCGCATCTTCATCATCACCCATCAAGCGACTGTAGCCCTCGGCATCCGCACTGAGGATGGCAGTGAGTTTGCGCGTTAAACCTTCCTGTGTCATGGTGGATCCCCGCACTTTAAGGGTTTAAAAGAAGATGGAAGGAGCAAATCCTGCGGCATCTAATTATTATAAATAATCATAGGTGGTTAGGAGGTCAAGGACAATCATATGGGCTACAGAATTGGGGCCAGCAATCGCGCAGTGCGAACCGCCAACTTAAAGAAAAATGATTTCCTGGTATAATCTTCCATGGTAACCGGGCGGCTGCGGGAAAAATCCGCAGTCAGCATATCCTCAACTTCTTTTATGAAATTAGAATCATAGTTAAGAAGCGTAATTTCAAAATTAAGTCGAAAGGATCGGTTATCCAAATTAGCAGTGCCGACAGCGGCACAGGCGGAATCAACTAAAAACACCTTCTGATGCATGAACCCGGTCGTGTAGCGGTATATTTTAATCCCTAACGGTAACGTATTTTGATAGTAGGAAAAAGACGCCAGATACACCGTCCGATGATCTGCTTTTTCCGGCAGCATGACCCGCACATCCACACCCCTCAAAGCTGCCAGTTTCAGAGCACTGAGGATCTGCAAGTCGGGAACAAAATAGGGACTGGCGATCCAGATCCGCTGCCGGGCGTCATTGATAGCCTGGACAAACATCAGGGCACAGGTCTCCAAATTGTCGGCTGGCCCTGATGCGATCATTAGGATTTTTTCGCGGCCATCGCCAGCCTTTTGTAGTTCCCAGCTCAACTCGGGGATCTCGTTGGTGGCCCAGTGCCAGTCTTCGACAAAACAGAACTGGATTTCCTGCACCACCGGACCTTGTACTTTAACATGGGTGTCGCGCCAGGCTCCGATTTTTGGGTCCTTTCCCAAATATTCATCACCTAGATTGTGACCGCCCACGTAGGCAATTTTGCCATCAACCACCACGATTTTACGATGATTGCGGAAATTTAGCTGAAACCGGTTGGCCTTGCCCTTGGTCGTATGAAAAGCTGAGGTATTGATTCCGGCAATTTGCATTTCCTTTAAATAGCCTTGCGGCAGTTTATGACTGCCGATTTCATCATACAGAAAATAGATTTTGATGTTCTTTTTGGCTTTTTCAATCAGTTTATTTTGAAATTCCCGGCTGAGGTCATCGTTTTTTATAATGAAAAACTGGATCAGTATATATTTTTCGGCGGATTCGATGCCCTCAAATATGCTGCGAAAGGTTTCATTCCCGTCTATCAGCAGCCGACTCTTGTTATAGCGTGTTATGGGCATATCGGCCAGGCGGGTAAGAGATCTTTCGGACGCCGACAGATTTTCTTCGATCAGGTTCCTGGAAACGGCCTCTTTTTGAATTTTTTCAATGTAATGGTGAATATTCTGATCCTTCGCACTGCGCAGCAACACATAGCCTTTGAATTTATTACGTCCTAAAATCGCATAAAAAATCAAAGCCAACCACGGAAAGGTGATCAATGATATGGCCCAGGCAATTGCGCCCTGGGACGTCCGGGCGTTCATGATTGCATGAACGGCGGCCAGAATTCCAAGCAGCTCCACCAAAGGTATCAAGATGGCAATGAGTGTGTATATCAGATCTGTATTTACCATAATCCTTTCCTAATTACCCAAATTCAGGTTTATGGACGCGATTACTGACATTTTTGTTGCATCAGAATTTACGACACATCAGTAGTTCTGAATTTTGAAATATAGCATAAAAAGCATGTGAGCCCCAGTCTTATGAAATCTGTGCAATCGATAATCAGCGACCACTGTCAGTTGCTGGGGAAATGAGGATGCCCCCTGGAATGAGCCGGAGTCACCGCTGCTGGAGGCCGCTGATTAAAGCTAAAGAGATGGATCGGATCAAGTGGATGTGGTCGTAGCATTTATATTGGGTGGGATCTGTGGCGCTACTAGAAGAAATACAAGGATAAAGCATCGAGATGAGGCAGGGAGGCTATCTTTTTCGTCTGTTCAGCTGAACTTCCTTACTCATCGTTTATGGGAGGTTTTTGTAAGCTGTTCTTTTTTCTCAACCAATTTTTGATTCCATTCCGTATACCGGGTAAATCTTTGCTGCAAACTATTACGATATTCGGCCAAACTCATACCTGAATGCCGGGCTCTACGCCGTAAGATTTCCTCAGAGTAACCAATTCCGCGCCAAAGGTTACCGTTGAATATTTTTTCAAAATATTTGTCATAACGAAATCCAAATTCAACCATTGAGGGCAAGGATTCCTGGTATTTATCTGTCAGTCCAAG
>JASFFJ010000067.1:0-17365 GCA_050124355.1 Desulfobacterales bacterium
GTCCCTGCCGGTTGAATTTTGGCATTACCGTGGCGGCCGGCACCATCGTCCGTAAAGATGAGATCAGAGGAGACCGGCTTATTTTCGGCAGAGAAGGGAAGGGCGGCAGCATCCCATTTGAACCCGGTCGGTACCACAGCAACAAAAGAATCATCATGAACAACATTATCTATATCGGCAATTTGATTGCATTGCAGCAGTGGTATCGCCAGGTACGAACGCTATTTATATCAACAAGATTTCCCGAATCCCTCATGTCGGGACTTAAGAAAAATATCCGGCTAGCGATTGATGAACGAATCGAGCGATTGAAAAAGGTATGCTTGAAAACGCCACCGGAAACCGGACGTCAGAAGCCCGCCATATCAGAATGCTGGCCCCGATTGAATGAAACCTTGAATGCCCATCAGGAAAAAGAGGGTGATACGCAACTTAGGGATAAATTCCTCGAATGTGTTTCTGAGAGCATATCCATGACCAGCAAGGATTACATTACTGTCATACAGGGACTTTCTGCAGAGGATTCAGAAAATGGGGTGCGATGGCTCCAGGGAATTGTAGACACTGTCACGTCGGAGGCGCAACGCATTATGCCGACGCTTGCATAGAGCAGAATAAACGAATGTCTAAAGGGAAGTTTTATGGGAACATTATTCGGAACAGATGGTATTCGTGGAACCGCCAATCAACACCCGATGACAGCGGAGATGGCGCTGCGTGTCGGCAAGGCGGTTACCACGATTTTCAGAGCTCACAAGGGAAATACAAAAATCATTGTCGGCCGGGACACCCGCTTGTCCGGACACATGCTGGAGGCTGCCATGGTAGCCGGTATCTGCTCGGCGGGAGGTGATGCCTGCCTAACCGGTGTCATTCCCACTCCCGGCGTGGCCTTTTTGGCCTCCTCCACAAAAGCCGCTGCGGGTGTCGTGATTTCAGCCTCCCACAATCCCTTTTATGACAATGGGATTAAATTGTTTCGAGGAAACGGCCGCAAGCTTTCGGATAAAAAAGAAGCTGAAATCGAAAATCTCATATTGGATGAGACCTCGACTGAACGGTCCCAAATGATTTCTGAAACCGGTACGGTTAATATCTTAAATGAAGCATGTCAAAACTATATCTCATTTCTTAAAGATACTTTACCTGCAGATTTTTCACTAAATGGATTTAAAGTCGTGCTGGATTGTGCCAATGGTGCCACCTTTCGTACAGCGCCGCACTTGTTTTCCGATTTAGGCGCCGAGGTGGTCGCCTTAGGTGTTGATCCGGACGGTAAAAATATCAATCATCAGTGCGGATCCGAACATCCCCAAGGCCTGATTCGAGCAGTGTTGGAAACAGGGTCGGACATCGGTCTGGCGCTCGATGGTGACGGCGATCGATTGATTGCCGTGGATGAAAGGGGCCAAATTTTATCCGGCGACCACATTTTGCTGATCTGCGCTAATTTAATGAAACGCCAGGGGCATTTAAATAATCACTGCGTGGTCAGCACGGTGATGAGCAATATGGGGTTGGCCGCTGCACTTGATAAAATGGGAATACGCCATGAAATGTCCAAGGTCGGTGACCGCTACGTGATGGAGAAAATGGTTGATTGCGGAGCGGTAATTGGGGGAGAGGACTCGGGCCACATGATATTTGCCGATTGCCACACCACCGGAGACGGCAGCTTGACTGCCCTGAAGCTGATCGAGGCTATCCAACTTGAAAACAAGCCGCTTTCGGAATTGAGCAAGTTGATGACACCTTATCCCCAGGTTCTGATCAATGTGGAGGTTCACAGCAAACCGGATATTGCAGCCGTACCGGAAATCGCCGATGCCATTAAATCCGTCGAATCCAAACTGGGGGACAGGGGCAGGGTGCTTGTCCGCTATTCCGGTACCCAACCCATTTGCCGTATCATGGTAGAGGGCCATAGTGCAGGTGATACACAAAGTTATTGCAATCAACTATCTGATATTATTAAACTAAAAATTGGAATTTAACTGAGGTAGGGTTTAGATTTGGGAAGCCGAAAATTCAGAGTGTTCAGAGGTCAGGATAGTCAAGCTTTCCGAGTAGAACCACTGAACACTCAAGGCATCAATTGTATGTTTAAAATTTAGTCAGAAACTTATTTAACGTCTGATTTTAGTCGCGGCCGCTACCGAATATTCTCAATAACATTAGAAAAAGGTTAATGAAATCTAAATACAGTTTAAGTGCTCCCAAGATTGCGCCTTTTCTGACTACGGCCGCTTCGACACCATCCGGCTGCGTCATGGCCATGGTCTTGAGATGCTGGGTGTCATAGGCGGTCAGGCCCACAAAAACAATAACGCCGATGTAGCTGATGATCATGCTCATGGCAGAACTACGGAAAAACATATTGACCACCGAAGCAATGATGATGCCAATCAACCCCATCATCAAAAAGCCGCCCATGGAGGTCAAGTCCCGCTTGGTGGTCCAACCGTAGATGCTGCATGCTACAAACGTTCCCGCACAGATAAAAAATGTTGAAGTAATTGATGAAGCGGTATACACCAGAAAAACGAATGCCAATGTCGCTCCGTTTAGGGCTGAATACAAAACAAACAGCGCCGTGGCAGTCGACGCCTGCAATTTTTGAATCCGGGCGCTGATGATAAAGACCAGGGCAAGCTCTGCGATGATCAGCCCGAAAAATAAAAGTTGATTACCGAATATCAACTTGACCAACTGGGGACTGTTGGCAACATAAAAGGCCACCAGACCGGTGAGCCCTAAACCGATGGCCATCCAGTTATACACGCTGCGGATAAACTCGTTGACCCGAACCTGGACTTGAGTCTGTTGCTTAAGAGATACCGATTCCATTTTTCCTCCTGTAAAATGATAAATGTTAAACGATTAATTGGCTTAGCTGATCCATCTATTTATGTTGGTAATATAACACAATCATTGCTTTTTTCAAGATAAAGGCTCAAACTATTATGAAACCGGAACAAATTTACCAGGAGCTTAAAGATCTGGCAGAAAAGCTTGAGATTAGCGTTTCCGAGCAGAACCTTCGAACGACTGGCATAAAGGTAAAAAGCGGTTTGTGCAAGGTTAAGGGCCAGAATCTGTTTGTCATGGATAAACACAAATCCATCCACAAAAAAATTGACATCCTGGCGTCTCAACTGGCAAAATTTCCTCATGAAGACTTTTATGTTATGCCCGCAATTCGTGAGCTATTAGAGAAAAGGGGTCGTCAGAACCTAATGAACACAGAAATTTCAAGGACTGATTGAAAAGTTTACATAATATATCTTATCAGACGTTATTAAAAAATCAGATACGTCCCATGCAAACCACAGACACCGGCGGTCGGAAAAATGTGTATACGGTTTCCGAACTCAACGCGAGCATAAAAGATTTAATCGAAAATAATTTTCCGTTTGTCTGGGTTTTTGGAGAAATTTCAAATTTCCGTGTCCCAGCCTCGGGCCACTTTTATTTTACGTTAAAAGACGCTGCATCCCAAATCAGCAGCGTTATGTTTCGCGGTCAGCAAAGAAATTTGAAATTCGAACCCGAAGATGGCCTGAATGTCACTGGTATGGGACGTATCAGTGTTTATGAACCCCGTGGCACCTACCAGATAATTCTGGAATATTTGGAGCCGTCCGGCGCGGGCGCACTGCAAATTGCTTTTGAAAAATTAAAAGCCCGTCTTTTGGCAGAAGGCCTTTTTGACGAAGTTCATAAAAAGTCACTACCATTTTTACCGTATAAAATCAGTATTATAACATCACCAACGGGTGCAGTCGTCCACGACATCCTACACATCATCAACCGTCGCTTTCCCAATATCGCCATCCGGATTATTCCGATAAACGTTCAAGGTGACGGTTCGGTCGAGCAGATCGTCGATGCTCTGGAGTGGCTCAATACTGCCAAAGACGCTGATGTCGCCATTATAGCCCGGGGCGGCGGATCCCTGGAAGATCTACAGGCGTTCAATTCAGAACCTGTCGCCAGGGCGATATTTGCCTCCGAAATTCCGATCATTTCAGCGATAGGTCATGAAACCGATTACACGATTTCAGATTTTGTGGCAGACCTTCGTGCCCCCACCCCCTCTGCAGCCGCAGAGCTGGTCATTCCGGAGAAATCCAAACTGGACCAACGGCGCAGGGATCTTCTCGAGATATTGAAGATTATAATATATAATTATATTAAAGGTTTAAAACAAAAGCTAAATGTACAAGCTAAGCATTTGGTCGATCCCCGGCGAAAGCTTGAAGATGTATGTCTGAAGGTGGACGACCTTACCATGCGCCTGAATCGGACGCTGCGGCATCGAATCCTGCGCGAACGCCAGCATTTAGAATTTTGGGATGATCGGCTAAGCGCCAATAATCCGGTTTATGCATTCAACGAACTTAAATTAAAACTTGATAAAAATTACTATAGTCTATATAAAATATTAAAAATATATATAAAATTAAATCAAATGAAACTTCGCGCTCAAGTGGCAAAATTGCAGACGCTGAATCCCGTGGCGATCCTTGCGCGGGGATACAGTATCACCCGTACCATCCCCGCCAAAACTGTGGTAAAAGACCCTGAAAAGGTGTCGCTGAATCAGGATCTGGAAATCATGGTGGCCCTGGGTCGGCTCTATTGTCGCGTAAAAGGAAAATCAAAAGATGGCTAAAAAAACATTTGAAATGGCAATGAAACAATTAGAGCAAATCGTTCAAGATCTGGAAACCGGAGATATGCCTCTCGAAAAGGCCATTAAAAAATTTGAAGAAGGGATAAAAGTTTCAAAGTATTGCTCTGAAAAATTGGACGAATCTGAAAGAAGAATTACCCTTCTAATGCGGGATTCGGATGGCAAAAATGCATCCGAGGTACCTTTCGTAATTGATGATGAGATTTCGGAGAAAAACAATGGCACTTGATTTTTTTAACCACGACATCAACGAACCACCCGAATTGATTTTAGATAACATATAAATATTTTAGTGTAATTCGTCTTTTCGTGGTTAATCTATTCTAATGGAGTTCAATTGCGTGAGTTTATTAGAAAACATCAATTCCCCTGCTGATTTAAAAAAACTTTCAAGAAAAGAACTTCCAGCTCTGGCAAAAGAAATCCGAAACGTCATTGTCGAGGTCGTATCGAAAACCGGCGGCCATTTGGCCTCAAGTCTCGGTTCGGTTGAACTGACCATTGCCATTCATTATGTCTTTAACACGCCGAATGATAAGCTTATCTGGGATGTCGGTCACCAGGCCTATGCCCATAAGCTGCTGACCGGCCGTCGCGGTCAATTCCACTCCTTGCGCCAGTTTAAAGGTATATCCGGTTTTACGCGCATAAAAGAAAGTCCCTATGACACGTTTACCGCCGGTCACAGTTCCACCTCCATATCGGCAGGCCTGGGCGTGGCCCATGCCAAGCATTTAAAAAAAGAGGCCTCAAAAGTGATTGCCGTGATCGGTGACGGGTCCATGACGGCCGGAATCGCTTTCGAAGGACTCAATCAGGCCGGCGATCGATTTAAAAATTCTCAACTGATTGTAATCTTAAATGACAATGATATGTCCATATCTCGTAATGTCGGCGCCCTCTCCTCCTTTTTAAGCCGAAAATTTTCCTCCAAGAGGCTTCAGGAAGCCAGAAAAGATTTCGGAGATTTTCTGAAATCTTTACCTAAAATCGGAGATGACATTTATCAAATTGCTAAGCGTACCGAGGAATCCTTTAAAACCTTCACCACACCGGGCATGTTGTTTGAAGCCTTCAATTTCGAATACTTTGGGCCAATCAATGGGCACCGCTTAAATCATTTGATAGATATACTTAATAATATTAGATATTTAAATGAGCCTGTTCTGCTTCATGTGACCACCCAAAAGGGAAAAGGATATCCCCCGGCAGAGAAAAACCCCGTTTATTTTCATGGATGCAGCTGCTTTGAGATAGAAACCGGAAACTGCCTTGATTCTAAGAACCCGGTTGCATCTTACACGGAGATTTTTGGCCGAACGATGGTTCAACTGGCAAAAGAAAACGAACGCATCGTTGCCGTTACCGCCGCCATGCCCGAAGGAACCGGCTTGGCTGAATTTGCCCAAAAATATCCGGATCGATTTTTCGATGTTGGCATTGCTGAACAACACGGAGTTACCTTTGCGGCCGGCTTGGCCACCGAAGGCATGCAACCGATCATCGCAATTTATTCTACTTTTCTGCAGCGGGCTTATGACCAGATTTTACATGATGTCTGTTTGGAACGACTGCCGGTCATATTTGCCATTGATCGAGGGGGCATTGTCGGTGAAGACGGCGCTACCCATCACGGGCTTTTTGACCTGTCCTACCTCAGAAGTTTACCCAACATGGTCGTGATGGCTCCCGCAGACGAAAATGAATTGCGCCGCATGCTGGCCACCGCTTTAGATTATGGTGGACCGATTGCTTTTCGCTATCCCCGAGGCAGCGCGACCGGTGTCCCATTAGATGAAATGATACAACCACTGGCCATCGGAAAAGCGCAGGTTCTGACCGAAGGAGACGATGTTCTTATTCTGGCCATCGGCAGGCCGGTCGGGGATGCTCTGGCAGCCGGCAAACTTTTACTCGATCAGGGTATTTCAGCCACGGTCGTCAATTGTAGGTTCGTAAAACCATTGGATGTTGAGTTGGTTTGCACGCTTGCCGAAAAAATCCCCCGAATCATCACGATCGAAGAGAATGTTCGCCAAGGCGGATTCGGCAGCGCCGTACTGGAGACAATCAGTGAAAACGGGATCACCAGCCTTCACATGGAGCGCATCGGTATCGCAGATGTTTTTGTCGAACACGGGCCCCAGAAGGTGCTAAGATCCGAGTACGGTATCGATGTTCCAGATATCGTGGCGGCAGCCAAGCGTTTGACAAGGGGTTGCTTGAATCCAACCGAAACAAGGCGGAATTGACGACTAAAATTGTTGGTTTTTAAATAATTGCCCGCCTTAAGCGGACCTTAAGTATTTTATAATCAATTGACAATATTCTTTTTTTAGATTTGGCGACAAAGAGACATAGACTGGACGTGCTGTTGGTTGAGAGAAGACTGGCCCCAAGTCGCCAGCGTGCCCGTGCCATGATTATGGCCGGCAAAGTATTGGTTGACAGCCGACCCGTGAACAAAGCAGGCCACTTGGTTCCGGCGACCGCTGGCATTGTTCTAAAGGAAAAGGATATTCCTTATGCCAGCCGGGGTGGTTTGAAGCTTGAAGGAGCCTTACAGTCCTTAAAATTGAATCCGAAAGGCTGTATTTGTCTGGATGTCGGCGCCTCCACTGGAGGATTCACTGACTGCCTGCTGCAACACGGTGCCGCTCGTGTCTATGCCGTCGATGTCGGATACGGACAACTGGCATGGAAATTGAGACAGGATCGGCGGGTGGTGGTGATCGAGCGCACCAATATCCGGCATATGGCGGCGGCTGCGATCCCCGAACCGGTTGATTTGGTGACCATCGATGTGTCCTTTATTTCTCTGAAAATCGTTGTTCCCGCCGTCACTGTTTTTATGGGTCGAAACGCCCGGATCCTGGCACTGATAAAACCTCAATTTGAAGTCGGTCGAAAACACGTCGGGAAAGGCGGGGTGGTCAGGGATGCAACGCTTCACAAGGAGGTGATTGAACATTTATCTGCATTTTTTCAAACCAAGGGATTAACATCAGGGGGAGTACTGCCGTCGCCAATTTTTGGACCCAAGGGAAATCGTGAATTTTTTATCCTCCTGGATTTGACCTGATTTTGAGCTTGCTTTTTTTCAGTTTTACAGTTAGAGATGTTAGTTTAAAAATTGTCAAGCGCAGCCATAACCCAAAGGGATCGATTAAGAGAGGAGCATAGATGAGCGAAAAATTTGAAAGTTTAAGAAACATTGCTCTGGTCGCCCATTCCGGAGCCGGGAAAACGTCTCTTGCGGAGGCCATGTTGTATGACAGCGGAGTCATTAAACGAATGGGGCGGGTTGAAGACGGCAACACCGCCATGGACTTCGAGCCAGAAGAACTCAAGAGACAGTCGAGTATTAGCTCCGGTTTTCATCAGTATGAATGGAAAAAGCACACCACCAACCTCATTGACACACCCGGTGATCAGAATTTTTTCTCTGATACCCGAAGTTGTCTTCAAGCGACCGACGGCGTTGTCGTGGTCATCGATGCGGTGGACGGTATAAAAGTCCAAACCGAGCAAGCTTGGGATTTTGCTGCCGAATTTAACCAACCGTGTGTCATTTTTATCAATAAACTGGACAGAGAAAGAGCTGACTTCTCACGCACATTCCAAGAGGCCCTCGAAATTTTTAAACCCAAGCCCATCATCCTTCAACTTCCCATCGGCACGGAAGCTGAATTTAGAGGCGTTGTCGACCTGATCAGCGGTCAAGCCTTTGAATACGATGAAAACGGCAAAGCGCAAAAAGTTGAAATTCCGGCTGAAATGCAGGAATCGGTAGATACCGAGAAGGAAAATCTCATCGAAAATATTGCCGAGGCTGATGATGAGCTTGTCGAGCGGTATTTAGAAGGAGAGGCACTCACCGAGCAGGAATTGGCAGCGGCACTACGGAAAGGGACGCTGGCCCGCATATTTGTACCGGTGGTGTGTGGATCCGCCACCCGCAATATTGGAATCGATCTGTTGATGAATTTGATCGTCGATGCCCTGCCCTCTCCCGCAGATCAAGGTGCGAAAACGGGAATAGATCCTGCCACCGAGAAGGAGATTGAAAGAATGCCGGACCCGGCGGCACCATTTTCCGGATTCGTTGTCAAAACCTTGGCAGACCCCTATGCAGGACGCTTGAGTTTTATCAAGGTGGTATCCGGAACACTCGGGACTGACGGTACATTCTATAATGCAAACAAAGAAACCAAAGAACGCTTCAATCAACTGTTAACCATTGCCGGCAAGGAGCAAAAGCCTGCAAGTGGTGCCGGACCCGGCGCCGTTGTTGCCGTTGCGAAGCTCAAAGAAACCGTTACCGGCGACACCCTTTGTGAAGAGAGCAACAAAATTGTCTATCCATGTGCCGAACCCCTGCCCTCATTGATTTCGTTTGCCATCGAAGCCAAGTCCAAGGGAGACGAGGATAAGATCTTTATCTCATTGTCAAAGCTACTTGAAGAGGACCCGGCATTAAAATTGGATCGAATCTCCGAGACAAAAGAAATCCTCTTGTCCGGTTTGGGTCAGATTCATGTCGAAACGGCCATCGAAAAGCTCAAAAGAAAATTTAGTGTCGAAGCCATACTGAAAACCCCGAAGGTCCCCTATCGAGAAACCATCAAAAAGAAAGTCAGGGTCCAGGGAAAACACAAAAAGCAAACCGGTGGCCATGGTCAATATGGCGACTGCTGGATCCAGATGGAACCGCTGCCGCGGGGACAAGGATTTGAGTTTGTCGATGCCATCGTCGGTGGTGTCATCCCCAAAACATATATTCCTGCGGTGGAAAAAGGCATCATCGAATCCTCACAAAAAGGTGTTCTGGCCGGGTTTACCTGCGTCGATTTTAAGGCAACACTTGACTATGGGTCTTTTCATGCCGTTGATTCCTCCGAAATGGCATTCAAAGTGGCAGGTTCTCTGGCTTTTAAAAAGGCCTGTGAAGAAGCGCAACCCGTTTTGCTGGAGCCGATCATGAGTGTCACCATCACCACGCCTGAAGAATTCATGGGAGACATTATGGGGGATCTCAACAGCAGGCGCGGTAAAGTGCTTGGGATGGACAATGCCGGAAGGAATCAGATCATCAAGGCCAACGTTCCGATGGCGGAGTTCCTGACTTATGCGCCTGATCTAAGATCCATGACCGGTGGCCGCGGAATTTATACCATGGAGTTTTCACACTATGATGAAGTGCCGGCCCAGATCGCCGAAAAAATCGTGGAAGAGGTGAATAAAAGCAACGCATAAAAAAATTGCCTAAAATTAAGGTACTCTTTATTTTAGGCAATTTTTTATCACTCATAGCTCCAAAATTCTCTGATACATTGTTTTGCCGGGGCGTAACCAGCGTGGAAGGCGTCCCATTTGGTGGAAAATCTGGTCCTGTTTTTCAATTTGATCTTTTTGGCATTTGGACACGACCCCCGGTGAAACCGCCTTGAGTTTCGATTTCCGATGTAATCGCCTTTTTTTTCTTTCCAGTTTCGCCACAGTCCCTTTTGCGCGCTCATGCCATCCCGCTGCGCTTTCAGCAGGCGCCTATGGTATTTCAGGTTGGGACTGCGATACAAATAATAAGCCAATCCGTTTTCCAGCATCTGTGCGTTTAAAAAGGAACCATCCGCCAAAAAAATATATGCCAACAATCGTCCGTAGCGATCATGACGCTCCTGGTCGAACTCAAGGCGAATTTTTCCGGCCGACACCAGTTTCTTGTTAAATGATCTGGCCTCGTAGCCATAAGGCTGGGCTTTCTGGTTTTGATAGTCGATTTCAGGCGTATCGATTCCGATGTATCGCACCCGCCAACGGTTGGTCAATACGATCGTATCACCGTCGTTTACCCATTTTACGGTATACCGCATCTGCGCGGATGAATATCCTGCCGTTGCAAGAAACAAAAATACGACCGACAGAGCAAAACGGAGGCAGCGATAGAATGCCGAATACCGAAGATCGGATCTGGACTTAAGATGATTTTTCATTTTATCGTCTTTTTCATAATTGACCCGCCGGGGACCTTAAATGTTCAATTATGAGACCATCAATATTTATTCATGAGATTACATTTCTCAATTGCCTGATCATCGAGCATCTTTGAGAGTCCACCTCGTTCAGATGCAGTAAATCCTAAGGATTTTTGCCAAACCTCATCATCCTCCATACAAAAATAGAGCAATACGCGGGGTGCATAGGTGCGAATGCAGCTGATGATTTTTTGATAGATCTCTATTCTCAAGGGCTTAAAATATCGCATTTTACCATCGAGGCCCGTGATAAATTCCCCGTAAATAATGTTGGATTTGGGAAAACGCTTCTCAATGAGCGGCTTGAGTGCCGGCATAAAGCGAAATGTGCCCAGGCTGATCCACACGATGTTATCAGCTGAGACATGAGAGAATATCTGTTTGATAACATCTTCGTAGTCTGCTTCACAACCGTCATATATCAGAATCGGATCAAAATGAAACGCAAGGGGGTATCCCCAGGATTCACAATTGGCCGCTGCTTTTAACCTGGCCGAAAGCGTTGCGGTGTAGCGTTCTTGCTCTGCAATAATCCGGGGGGTGTTAACCGACCAGGCCATGATGGTTTTGCGATTGTGCGAAAGCGGCTCAAGCCGGTCAATGGCTGTGGTTTTAGTTTTGAGTTCCAAGATGGCAGAATTTTGGTCGGCAAAAGCCGGGACCAATCGATTTGAAAGATCGGTCCACAATTCCCATATTAAGCTATCGGTAAATTCACCGGTCCCCAGTCGATGTATGGTATTGTCTGCAAAAATAGTTTCCAGTTCCTTAAAAAGATCGCTGTGGTTGACAAAATACTGGAGTACAGGGGGATGAAAATAGGATTGCAGGATGCAATAGGTGCAGTCCAGATGACAATAGGTCCCGACATGCAAAATTTGATAACCGCAGCAGGTATAAGATCGTGTGCCCGGACAATTCTTGATGAATGCACCCCGGTTGTAAGTAAGATATAATACTGATTTGCCCATTTTAACGGGATCAGCAGCAGCCGAAACAGGATGGTAGACCTCTCGAGCATCTGATACGATTTCGGGCGTCAGGTCCAGACGTCGTACGATGGCGTTTACCTGGGGAGAATCAGCAATCTTCCGGTCGACATAAAGCGTTTGAATGGCCATCGGACACTAAATCCCAATTTAAAAATCATTTACCCACTAGTTTCAGATACAAGAATTTAGCATCTTTGATGCCGCATTTGAAATTTCGTAAGAGATTGCGACTGGCCGGTAACAGCGAGAATTCAGCGGGTAATTCCGCGGGAAAATATTTCGAAGGCCACATCTAGGGTTTGCTTCAAAAACTCTTTTTCAATATCGATCATGCGCTTGCTTTCTTCCCATAGAACAACCCCGGTGAACAGAGACCATACGATATCTGCCATGGCGGCGGGATGGTGACTGGCATACCGATCTTGACCCGTATCATCTTTAAATATTGCAGCCAGGATGGTCAGCGAATTGCGAGAAAGTTCCGTGATATTTTCAAGCAGGGGTGAGGATAGGTTTTTGAGCGTTTCACTGGATTGGAGATGAAACATATTGATCAGTATCATGGGATCAAACTGGTAAACATCGAACAGAGCTTCTTTGATGGCGGCTATTTTTTTGTGGGGCTCGACATCCTTTTCTTTTTTTACATCCTCCAGCCTGATATTCAAATATTGCAGTATTCGCAGAGACAGTGACGCGTAAAGTTCATCTTTATTTTTGAAATAGAGGTAGAGGGTGCCGGGACTTAGCTCCGCTTCCCTGGCAATGTCTTCCATGGTCGATTTGGAATACCCCTTTTCAGAGAATACCCGCTTGGCCGCCACGATAATCTGCTGTCGTCTTCTTTCGCGCTCTCGCTGTTTTCTTTCCTGTATTCCCATAATCTTATGAACCTTATTTATAACATATTTCTAACTATTATTGATAGGCCATTTTTGTCAAGTAATATTTATTCAATTATTTTTTTAAAATCTGGCAGCTGAATTATACTATTTAATCTGGCTTGCAGGATTCTGAGCTGCTCAAGATTGGTAAATGTCAGGTTCAATCCATAGTGACCGGCCTCAAAGTCCTTGGGAGGGATTAATTTGATGTCATCGCCGAGATTCAGATTTTTGTGATGAAATTTAAATGTTTTTTCTGCCTCGGTAATTCGGGGATATCTGCGTCGCCGCAAATAAGCGCGCAGTTGGCGGCTCTTTTGGCCTCGATCAAGATCCCGCTGGGCCATAATTTCAATAAAGCGTTTTTCTGCCATCACCGCTTGGCTGGAAAGACCGTCCCGTCGGCCGATTTCTTTGACCAGGGTAAGGAGTTCTCTTTGTTTGTTGAGCCCTATTTTTAGCTGTTCAAACAACCGGGTAAAGGCAATTGCCACCTCAGCTTCCATGGATTCTAATTCCTTGGCCATCGCCAGTGAAATAGTGTCGTTCAGGATACTGGATTGAATCGGCCACGGAAGAAGACTGAGATCTCTGATTTTGTTAATGATCGCTGGATTGTTAGGTAATCCAAGGCTTGATGCCGATTCTGCCAGATGCCTGGTATCGGCAATATAGAATGAAAGCTTGCGGAGACAGCGGGATGTTTCGATGAGATTCAGAGACCTTTGGAGGGAATTTTCAGCGATTGCCAGGCGCAGACAATCGAGCGCAGCAACATTCGGTTTCAGGATGCGTGCGGTGATATCCTGCCATTCGAGTTTCAGGCAGGCGGCGATACGGCGAAAACCGCTGACAATCATAAAACCGGAACTCTTTTCGATCAGCAAAGGCGGCGTAATAAGGCCGTCGTACTGAAGGGATCCCAACAGATCGCCGACATCTGGCCGGGTGGTGATGCGAAAGGTATCATCTTGCCGGTCTATTCGGGACAGCGGTATTGTTTGAAATTGTGCTGATTGGACGGTTGATTTCTGCATTTATGCAAAGAGTTGCACTAAAACCCATACCCTGGGTGGTGAAAATCACGCATTACGTGGCTCTTAGCTTCCATCCCATTTTAGATGTTGGATTTGGAATAGCGGATTTGTTGAATCGCTTTGTTCAATCATTTTTTATTAAATTGATCCGGTTGCGGATCTTAAATCCGAACTCTAAAATCCGATATCCAAAATTTTTGACTAGTAAAGGTGGGGGTATCTATTAGAAAGAATAACACAAAGAGATCATAGCTTTCACAACCTCAGCCCATGGTCGTCGCCGGTGAGTTGAGTCAGCGCTTCCAGGTATTTTTTTCGGGTGTTTCGAATGATATCTTCCGGTAGTGAAGGGGCAGGCGGTTGTTTGTTCCAGCTAACGGAAAGGAGGTGGTCTCTAAGATATTGCTTGTCGTAGCTTTTTTGTGAACCACCGGGTTGATAGGCATCTTTGGGCCAGAACCTGGATGAATCCGGCGTCAGGACTTCATCGATGAGAATGAGTTTGTCTCCTAAAAGGCCAAATTCGAATTTTGTGTCGGCAATAATGATTCCTTTCTCAAGTGCCATTTCAGAGCCTTTTTGGTAAATGGCTAGGCTCAGGTCCTTTACCTTGGCAGCAAGTGCCGAGCCGATTCTCTTTTCTGCTTCTGCAAAATCAATATTGATATCATGAGCCCCGAGCTCTTCCTTGGTTGATGGCGTAAAAATCGGTTCAGGTAATTGGTCCGATTCCCGTAGGGACCCCGGCAGCTGGATTCCGCAAATACTGCCTGTTTCCTGATAGGATTTCCATCCAGACCCGGAGATATAGCCTCGGACGACACATTCAATTGACAGCGGTTCTGTTTTTTTCACCAGCATACTGCGGCCGTGTAAGGTTTCCGCATAGGGTCGGCAAACCGCAGGATAGTCATTTATATCTGCCGATATCACATGATTTTCGATGATCGGCTTCATTATTTCAAACCAGTAAAGAGAAATCTGGGTCAGAATAATTCCCTTATCCGGAACCGGATCCGGCATGACCACATCAAATGCGGAAATTCGATCGCTGGCCACCATTAATAGGGTTTCTCCAAGGTCGTATATATCTCTGACTTTTCCCCGCTTGATCAGGTCTAGATCCTGAAAATCCGTTTCGTTGACAGCTGTTTTCATCTATCTACTCTCCTTTTTTCGTGGCGGCTGGCTTTTGTATCCTCTCCTCCGGTTTAATTTTTCCGGCAATCAAATTTAGAGGGAATATGAATCATATTTGGCGATAAAATTTTTCAAAAGCTGGATGGATTCCTGATCCGGTTCGAGAAACTCTATCCCCACTTCGAATTTTCCGGCCTTGTTAGATTTGGCATGAATGGGTTTTCCCTTTATTTCCAGCAGATCTTCTTGCAAGGCAATCGTCATGATCAATAGATATTCCAGTTCGATTTTAAATTGAGTTTCAAGTAATATCCCCGATTCGGAAATGTTCAAGGTTCTGCCCATTCCCTCTTTGACAATATTATTGTTCTCGTCAAGGCAGATATAGGAAAGGTTGAGTGAGGGAATACGCTGGTGTTTTCTTTGGTCTTTAGAGGTCATGGTTCTTAATTCCCATTAGGGCTGTTAGAGTATTATTTGGAATTTGCACCCAACATTGTTTTATAAAATTCACATGTCGTCAGCGTGGTGACGGAGATGCTGGTCGACAGATGTGCGAGTATGTTTTTTAGGGTGGATGAAAGCTTGTCATGTTCTTTTTTTAGTTCTGTGGGGTCCTCGGAGCTTAATTTAAGATCGGACGATGCATAAACAGAAGCCGAAAAAGGCTCTTGTCCCAGATCCAGAAAGGGAATATGTCCGAAATAATCCCCTTTTTGCAGACAGGCAACCGGCACGGCACCGGCATCGATCTCGCGGGCGATAAAGGCCTGTCCGGAACGAACCCGGAACAACCGTTTTTCATCTTTGCCCTGCTTAATTAGGATTTTCTTTCCCTTAACCAGTTTGACGATTTTGTTGTCCTCGGCATAGATACCAACGGCCATGTTGGTGGCCTGTTTCAGCCGTTCATCGAGGCCTCTGACAAATTCCCGGTAATCAACGGATAAATTAGCCAGCTCACTCGTCATTATCTGTGAATCCAACATACCGAGCTGAACGTTTCCAATGGCTGTGACGGTCGCACTACGAACATTGTCTCCCTTTAACAGGGCATTGACGCTGCCTAAAAAGGCACCTTCACCGATTCTTAGAATTTTCAAAGTGCCCTTGGGTGTTTGCCTGGAAATTTCGACAACACCCTCAAGGATAACCCAAATCCAGTTTCCATGATTGCCTTCCTGCACAATTTCATCGCCATCATAGAAGCCTTCTTCATCGACCACATAAGAGTAGTCTACCAAAGGACCCCTGATCATGGGTATCGAGCCTGATTTGACGGCCGTTGGCTCGGTCTCGGATTCAGCAGCTGCCGGTCCAAGAACCTCTACCTTGCCCTCGTCCAGCAGCCGCAGACCATCCAGAATGATTTCCATACGGCTCTGGGTAATCACCTTTTCACAGGTGATGTCCTCTTGGATAAATTCGAATTGCCCGTCTATCCACCCAAACAGGGAGTACAGCGCATCAAGTCCGGTCTTGGCGCCATTGGCGGCATTTATGGGATTGCCGTTTTCAACGTAAATGATGCCCTGCTGGGAAGCATAATCGCTTTTGATGAAGAGTGTACCGGTGCAGTCGGTGGTACCGAGTAGCTGCATCAGCTCACCTAGATTGAGAAAACTTAAATTGCCTGCAAAGGCTGCATTGCCGGCCATATTAAAAAATTAACCACCGAGGTTCAGTTCATTTTGAAGTGATTTTAATAACAACTTTAGGCACGCATTGAGTGTTTTTCCAACACCCTTGCCAGTTAAGGCACTACCCGGAAAACTGGGAACCTTCAACTGTCTATTCAGATCATGTTCCATTTGCTTAATAGGCATCAGCGCGATATTGTCATCACTGAGATCTCTTTTGTTGTATTGAAGGACCAAAGGCAACTTGAAGATACTTAAATTGTACTCTTTTAAATTTTGATGGAGATCTTTGAGCGCAAGCATATTTTTTTCGCGGCGTACTTCTAGAGAATCGGCCACAAAAATAATACCGTCCGCTCCCCTGAGGACCAGTTTTCGGGTCGATTCATAGCGAACCTGTCCGGGCACCGTATACAACTGGACCCGAACATCACAACCCTTAAGCTTACCGAGCTCCAGAGGGAGAAAATCAAAAAAAAGGGTCCGGTCACCATCGGTGTTGATAGAGACCATCTCCCCTTTTACTTGTTTCTTGTAGGCCTTGTGAATATATTCAAGGTTCGTCGTCTTACCACACCGGCCGGGTCCATAATAAACGATCTTGCACTCGATTTGTTTCTTCTTTAAATTAACAATTGCCATTTGAATTAACTCTTTGAAATAATATGTTTATCATATCACAATCACGTCCGAACAGGAACACGCTTTTTAAGCCATGCATACTTAACCTATTCAATACCTGCTGTCAACAAAGGGCGGGCATATAATCATGAAAATTTGGCAGCCGGGATCTTTGTCGAATGCGGTTGCAGCGGTTTTGTCTGGACGCTTGGCCTGAAAACCTTTGTTTTTGGGGTGACCACAAACATTCGGGTCGCTTCAAATTCTACGACCCAGCAATCGTCCAGAAATTTGCCAATTGTAAAAGAAATGACAAGTTT
>JASFFJ010000068.1:0-17289 GCA_050124355.1 Desulfobacterales bacterium
CGCTGAAAAATGTTTCAATCGTAAAGCGCATAGAATAATATTCACACGCCTTTGATGCCGACCGAAAATTGGTCACTAAAAATATGGGCTCGTCATGGTCATCACCCCACCAGGCAACAGCAGTAACAGGGCCGTATTTTTTCTTAGTTATTTTACAGTTTCGCAAAGCTTTATGGCAGCCTTGTGGAAGTACGGCGGCAAGTATTTCGATCTGAAAAGGCTCATCGTCTGCGTATATGGTAATATTGGATGAAGTTCTGGATACGTATTTCCATCCAAAATCTGTCAATGTCTGTTGTAGCGAGGTACCATCGAACTCACCATCGCCTAAAAAGACCACGTTTTTGGTTGATTCGGGGATCAACGGGCGCAGCTTATTGACCAGCTCAACATGCGTGTCTTCGGGCAGGTGACCCTTTTTGCCTTTAACAACGCTAAAGACCAGAGGCAATGCACGGCGCTTGTAGATCAAACTGATCATCAAACAAATACAACCTCGGCCGACAAGGCTACCATCGATAGCTAAGGCCATTTCTTCGAGGTCGAGATTGATCAACACGCTTTGGACAAACGGTAGAAAGTAGGTTTGTTCAGTTACGTTTTCATTAATAATTAGCCGTTTGAAGCGTTTTTCCGTGCTCGGCAGTTTAATGAATTCAGGCACGTTGGCTGCAATTTGAGGTAGCTGTGTTTGTTTGCCGATAATGATCCCCGTGATCATGGCTGCCAGCGTGTTCATGTTTCTGTGAAGATTACCGCTCAATTTGCAAGGGTAAAGGCATTGGACAAATTCTCTAACTTTTCTATAAATAGATATATTATCATTAAAAAGTGTACGGTAGCAAATACTTACGACCAGACATTTAGCAGGTTTCATCTGGATATCTAATATGCAAAATCCCCCTAATCTATAATAGAAGGGGGTATTTTAATTCAACCATGGCAATCTTTGGTTTACCGTTTAACTTCATGTGAGCAAATGATTTTTTAGTATCAGAGTTGATATTTGGGTGTCAAACAATTTTAAGCGATCGCCTCGGATACCGAAATTTGGACGATCTTTAAAAGAACACTTACGCCCATTGACTCGTTCTTATAATCTCATTCATCAGCCTGTTCTCATATTTGAGAGGCCCCCACTTTTGAAAAAGGGGAGCCTTAAATGATCGATCATCATCAGCAAACCTTTTTTAAGCGGTAGAAGCGGAAGAAACAATTGTCGATGGGCAGTATCTCGACATCGCAGAATCCGGCTTCCGCGGCATAACGGCGAAGGGTCTCGGGTCGCATGACGGTGCCGGCTTCCACGAACGGCTGTTCCGCCATTCCGGCGGGTAGACACGTCAGAACACTGAAGCCGTACAACAGCGCTTCAATTTCATTACCCTGGGGAGTAAATGTCTCCGCGGTACACTCATCCATGATGATAACGCTGCCATCCAAACCCGCCAAGTCACGCATTGTCCTTAGCGCCGCCACCGGGTCGGCCATATCGTGAATACACTCGAAGGCTGTGACCAAGTCATATTTCCCTCTCAAGGATGGGTCACCGGCATTGCGAACATAAAACCGGACACGATCTTCCAGATAGGCCGCTTTGGTGTTGATCCGGGCCGTCTCTATGGAGGCTGAGTCGACGTCGAAGCCGTCCACTTTGATTTTGGGATAAGTGCTGGCCATGTCGATACTGGACCAGCCCAGGCCACATCCCATGTCCGAAACCCGGGCGGGTGGATCGGCCTGCAACCGACGATGAACATCCTTGACAGTCGGCAGATACTCCTGGCTCAATTGATGGAGGAACAGGGGACGATTCAATTCGGCCACGCCTTCTCTAGCCTCCTCGCCATAAGCTTCCCAGGTTACGCCACCGCCGGTACGAAAGGCTTCGACAAGAGATGGAAGTGGTCGGCCGATACCCACCAACAGTCGGGTTATGGGACCAGGTAGTTGGTACTTTCGCGGTCCAGGAGAACTTCAGCGTGTCCGGCCGGCAGGTGATAGCGCCTTTCTTGGGGTGAGGCAGCGGAATCGATAACTTCAATAATGCCGGCCACGGTTTGCTGCTCCAGCCATTCCCGGATATAGCGCTCGTAGGTCCCGCTGCGAGCGGCCAATTCTTCGGATGTCATTGATTTTTGTCCGTCCAGCGCCCGGTACAGCCCAAGGCGCTCTCCCAGATAGATCGTCAAGATATCGAAATATCCACTCGTCGATTGGATCATGCGCCCCATGAATTGGTCACGCTGCCGGAGATTAACTTCCTCAGTGATAATTATTGCAGTATCCATTTTTTAAATCCTTTCAGTTTGATTTGCGGGCGATTTGTCCTTAATTTGATTCGAAAAAATGATTGCCATCTTATCGGAGACTTGTATACAGGCATTAGCACGGCCTGTACCAGGTGGAGAGTAAAGCTAAAAAATATAAAAATATTAATAATATAGGATCTATGTTCAGCGGGAGATTACTGACTGAATTTCAGGAGGGATAGTGATATATCGCTAAAATGGATGGCGACCTCTCGTTAATTAACGAAACTTCGCAATTTTCTTAAAGGGACCCTTTCAATCCCAGTGCTTTGATGCGGGAGTTCAGGGTGGACGGCGGTAGGCCCAGAAGTTTGGCAGCGCCTTTTTTATCGGAAATTCGCCAGCCGGTGGCTTTTAAGGCGCGGATAAGGTTTTCCCGCTCCAACGCCTCGATTTGGGCAGCGGTCCTGATGGGAATATCATCGGAGAAAGCTTCGGCTGCTTGGAGGTTTTCCGTGGCTTCAGCGATTTCGGGTAGGGCGCGGTCGAGATTGAGCCGCCCTTCACGGGCGGTGATCACGGCCCGTTCGATGACGTTTTGCAGTTCCCTGACATTTCCGGGCCAAGGATAGCTTTTTAGGCGGTGGATGTCTTGCTGGGAAAGGGGCATGATGGTGCGGCCCATTTGACGGGTCAATTTTTCAATGAATTCACGCGATAGCAGGACGACATCGTCTCCGCGTTCGCGCAGCGGTGGGAGCTGAATCGGAAACACGTTCAGGCGGTAATAGAGATCTTGTCTGAACTTACCTTGCTCAACGGCTTTTTGAAGATCGCGATTGGTAGCGGCAATCACCCGTGCAGTTACCTTGAGCGTCCGGGAACTCCCCACAGACTCGTACTCGCCTTCCTGCAACACCCGCAACAGTTTGGCCTGGAGATCGGCCGGCAGTTCCGCGATCTCGTCCAGGAATATGGTACCGCCGTCGGCCAGGGCAAAGCGTCCCACCCGCTTTTGGGTGGCGCCGGTAAAGGCACCTTTTTCATGACCGAAAAATTCGCTTTCCATGAGACCTGCCGGAATGGCTGCACAATTCACCTTGACCAGCGACCGTTCCCGTTTTTGACTGGCTTCGTGAATGGCTCCAGGCAATTAGCTCCTTTCCCGTGCCGGTCTCCCCGTGAATCAGGACGGTGGCGTCGGTGGGGGCCACCTGGTCCAGATCCTTGAGGACTTTCATGAGCGGGATGCTGGTGCCGATGATATTGTCAAAATTACCCAGAACCCGGATCTCCTCTTTGAGGTGCTCTGTCTCGATGCTCAGCGCGTGTATTTTCTCCTCTGCGGCCAGCCGGTCATTGATGTTTCGTAAAATCAACGTAAAGGAGATCCGGCCGCAATTGCCTGAACGCGAAAGCGTGGCCTCGGCTGGAAAAGTCGATCCGTCAGTACAAACGGCCGTGAGGATTTCCGGGATCCATCTATGAGTGGCTCCTTTGTTGACGGTGGACAGTTCCCGGGTCAGATTGCGTAAATGCGGAAACGTATCCTGGGACAGAAAGTCGGAGAAAGGACGCCCCAATACTTTTTTTGCTTTTACCTGGAAGGCATTTACAGCCGCTGAATTTAAGAGAGTGACGTTTAGGTCCTTGTCCAGTTCCACAATAGGGTCCGGCGCACTGTTCAACGGGCGTGAGGGTTTTTCTTCCCGTTCGTGCACCAGCACTTCGGCCCGAATGCGGAGCAGCTCGGAGGTCGCCCGGGCAGCGAAGATCCTGATGACTGCCAATTATTCTTCGGTTTCGGGCATGGGGCGACTATCGAATCCAGCCATACGGCCAAGGACATGGCCGTCCTTATCCTAAAATGGTACGCCTAGGTAGCTTTTAATACCCAAAGGCCCCAAATTCGGATCATCCGGGAATACCTCTTCGATTCTATCTGCCACATGGACCATGCGACCCCGGTCCAAAACAGCCGCGCACACGGTACCTTAGGCCATGAATTCAACGTTTTCCATCAATTTACCATCGAGCCAGAAGGCCAGCCCCCTCAGTTGGCGGTACTCGTCAACATACTTGGTCACCCAGGCGGCCGGAACATCCAGTGTCATTGCCAGATTTTTTAATATCGTATCCATTGGCAGAAGATATCGTATGTCAAACGGTTGTTAAACTTTTTGCTGACGTTGCTGCGAGATGAACCGGTGTATGACCGGCAGCAGGTCGGCCGTCCCATTGTGCAGCGGACAGACTACGGGAAGCCGGAGTTGTTTAGCAAGGTCTTGGCGGTAATCGGAGAGCGCCTCATCAGTTCCCCCTTCGCCGTTCAATGCGACGGCCAGGGTTTGTGCGCCGTAGATCCGGATCAGTTCAATTTCGTCTTTGATCTCGGGCAGCAGGCAGTTTAGATGCTCAAGGTCTTCGTAGTGTTTCCGAAAGGGTGCGTGCTGCAGGATAACGCCATTTACATTTGCTGAAACAATAATTTCGGAGCCGCAGGGTCCGGATGGGTTTCTCAATCCGGATTGTCCTTCGATTAAAATCAGATCCGGTGAGCACTGGCGATCACATTCCACCACCGCATGTTCGAGTTCACCGCTGACAAAATCATTGAGGGTGGCATCAAAAATAAACCCATGCCGGTACCCCTGCAGCCAGCCGGTCTGGCCGGTATAGATCATTTCGGTCCGGATGCCCTCCTGGCGGCACATTTCAGTGATCATACGGGCGGTGGTTCTTTTTCCGATGGCGCAATCCATTCCCAGGACTGCAATTTTAACCGCACGGACCTTAAAAATCTCACCATTCCAGAAATGTAGCTGGTCAATGGGTTTTGGCTTGCGCAAATCAATAATTTCCACGCCATTTTCGCGGGCGGCCGCGCGTAAAAGCGGCTTTTCGCTTAATAGCTGGTGCATGGTACCGATAAGATTTATCCGGGCGTTCAGGACTTCCAGCAGAATATCGTTCCAATCTTCGGGCAGTCTTCCACCACTCAACGCTACCCCGATGATGCAGTAGTCTGGTTTTTGTCGGTGATGTTCCAGGAATGTGGCAAGGGATTCAAAAACCGGTATGTTCCTGGGGCGGCCGTCGATGATGTCACCCGCATCTTTTCCACTACTGATTGGGTCGATGACACCGACAATGCTGAAACGCTCGGTTCCCCGTATCAGGCCGTGAGCAGTCTTGGCATCGGCCGTGGCAAGCCGCCCATTTGTCAGAATCAGTGCTGTGTCCTTCATGTGGTTATACTCCGATTCGCTGTACCCTACGCTACTTGCATTTTCTCCTATGTCAAAGTAGCGTTAATCAGCCGCTATCATTTCGACTCCAAGTCCCGGTCTATCGGTGACGCTGAGTTCACCATTTTTGATCACCAAGCCGCCTGTTGCCAGATCCTGCGCGAGATCGAGGTGGCCGTCGAGGTCCAGGTATCGGGTGGCCGGCGAAGCCAGGGCGGCATGCAGGGCCGCAGCAATACCGACAATGCTTTCATCCATGCAGCCCCACATGATATCGATGCCTGCAAGGTGTGCAACCTCGGCAATCTGCATGGCCGGAGCGATCCCGCCGCACTTCATAAGCTTGATATTACAAATGCCGAAGGGCCGTGGAGGCTCCAGACAGGCGATTAGATCCCGGGCATCCAACAGGCTTTCATCAGCGGCTGATCTTTTTCTGGCGGCTTCTGGCAGACGACGCATTCCGGTGAGGTCACGGGCTGCCAACGGCTGTTCGATAAATTCCAGTTCCAGTGAGGCGGTTTGTTTGAGAAAATGTTTAAATTGATCGGCCGCGTAACCCTGGTTGGCATCCACCCGGATAAGGATTTTCTGGCCCGCTTTCTGCCGAATGCAGCGCAGACGTTCCACATCCTCCTCCATCGATCGTCCAACTTTTACTTTGAGGATGCGGAAACCACGATCCATATACTCTGCAACATCTTTAAGGGATTCTTCGACGGACCCAATCCCGATGGTAATGGAGGTCGGCAGTGAATGGTGGACCCGGCCCAGCAAATCAACCAGGGGCAGCCCGTGATGTTTGGCCCATAAATCATGTAGGGCCATATCAATTGCCGCCCGGGCAGCCGGTGCACCCGGCATGGCGCTTTCCATATCTCGCAAGCGAGTTTTTAAATACCGAATATCGGTACCTATTAACAAGTTTTCGAGGTTGTCGGCCAGAGCCTGCCGGCACTTCTGTATGCCCTCACCGGTAACTTCCTGGGCGGGGGAGGCGACGCCCAAACCAATCGCCCCGTTGTCGGTCTTTAGCTGGACAAAAAAGTTTTGTACCGAATCGATGTGCTCATAGGCGATGGTGTAAGACCGGGTCAATGCCAGCCTCTCAGTCCAGTAAATCGCTTGGGTAATTTTCATAATTGGTTTCCCGGGAGAGCTCTTTACCCTATTTTTTGCCATGCTGTTTATGCAACATTGGGGTTTAGGTTTGCGGTGGGGATAATAGAAGCTTGTTTACCGGGTTGCAAGGTTTATTTTGTAATTTCAATTTCCTTGACAGGCAAACAGATGGTGTATTACTAAATTTAGAACGACTGATGTGTCGTAAAATCGGATGCAACAGAAATCTCAGAAATCGGGTCCATAATACTGAATTTGGGAGAATTGTTCTGAATTTAGTTTCTTATTTCGGTTCTAAAACCAAAATATAGGTCGTCGGTATTACCTTTTTCTGGGTTATCGTTCCATTTATTTTTTAATAAACCCTGTTGCATCTTTCATGTAACCCCGCGACAATTAGACTGCCACCGCAATCTTTGCAAGTCGAGTGGCGAGGTCTGAATGATGGAAGATAAGGTCTATATTGTTCGATGCAAAGATTACGATGATGTCGAGGATAAGCTTGGCGTCCTGTTAGACATGATGGGCGGCATGGGACGTTTTGCCAGGCAGGACGAGAAAATCGTGCTCAAGGTTAACCTGCTACGTGAGGCCAGACCCGAAGCGGCAGTTTCCACCCACCCGTCGATAGTAGCAGCCGTCGGCAGGCTGGCCGGAGAAACCGGTGCAGTACCTGTCATCGCCGATTCGCCCGGAGGGGGTTACCGCTATACCCGTAAAACCCTGGACAAGATATATACTACTAACCGTATGCATCAAGCTGCGAATCAAGCCGGGATTTCGGTCAATTGGGATACATCTTCTAGGCCGGTATCCTATGCCGATGGTGTTCTTACCAAGCATTTTGACATTATTACGCCGGTTTATGAAGCAGATGCGGTGTTTAACCTGTGCAAAATGAAGACCCACCTGTTTACCGTTATGACTGGCGCCATTAAAAATATTTTTGGTGTGATTCCCGGGCTTTCCAAGACCGGCTACCATGCCAAACTTCATGATACGCAACGATTTGCCGGTATGCTGCTGGACCTGGCTCAATACGTTTCCCCTCGCTTGACCATCATGGACGCTGTTTTGGCCATGGAAGGTGATGGCCCGGGGGCCGGAGATCCGCGATCTGTCGGTTTGCTCATCGGTTCCGAAAATCCTTTGGCGCTGGATGTGGTGGCGACCGAAATAATGGGTCTCAAACGGACTGAAAATCCTGTGATTATGGAAGCTGAACGAAGGGCTCTCGAGCCCAATCGGCTGGAAGATATTGAGGTCATCGGGGCAGACCTGGCCGACGTGAAAGTGCCGGATTTTAAGCGGACCCGGGTTTCGGCCGGAAATCTTGGATTGGACCGGATGCCGTGGTATCAGCGGCTTCTGGAACCGTTGTTCAAAGATGCGTTTACCGTGAGGCCCCGGGTGATTTGGGAAAGATGCATTGCTTGCGGTACCTGCATAGAAGGCTGTCCCATGGAGGCCATCCGATTCGTTAATGAACGGGCTGCCATCGAAGATGATAAATGTATCCGTTGCTATTGCTGTCACGAAATCTGTCCGGAAGAGGCCATCGGCTTGCACAGCAGTTGGCTGTATCAGTTGATTAACCCGTAACTTTTCAATATGATGATGAAGGTAATTTAAGATAACTAATTTAAGGAGGATAAAATGCTGAAAAAACTATTGATTATACCGGTGTTTTTGATTGTCGTTTCTTGGGGAGCCATCCCCGCTTGCGCAGACGAAATATTGGAAGCTATGACTGAAGCCATTGAGGCCTATAAAGAAAAGGAATATAGTGAAGCTGCTGAAAGCCTGGATTATGCCAAACAGCTCATACAACAACTTAGAAGTGAAAATATCATGAAGGTTTTGCCGGAACCCTTGCCGGGGTGGGAGTCTAAAACAGCGCAAACTCAAAGTATGGGAATGCTGGGGGGAATGACCGGTGTAGAAAAGAAGTATTCGAAGCCCGGCACTGGAAACCAGGGCAGCAAAAATATTACCATAAACATTATGGCCGAGTCGCCCATGATGCAGGGGATGATGACAATGTTCAACCCGGCCTATGCCGGTGCCCAGGGAGGGAAGCTCCAGAAAATTAAGCGCAATAAAGCCATGGTGAAATATGATCCCGACAGCAGACGTGGGGAAGCTAATATCATGGTTGATAAACGTTATATCGTTTCCATCAAGGGTAATTCAATCGACAAAGAAGACCTGATGAATTATGCTGAAGCCGTCGACTACAAGGCACTCAAGGATTTATAATCTGACTGCATTTTCAGACAAAACCATAAGGTGATGGATTCAATTTCAATTAATTTCGGAGTATTGGCGTACTGGGGTGTTGACCTCCCCTCCGGCCTGTAAGCCCATGCCCACAAACCTACGGGCTGGAAGCGGGCTCGTAGATCCTACGGCTCGGAGTGCGCAATAACCAAAGGATTGATGATTTTCTTTTCAGCACTCCAATATTCCACCACTCCAATATTGATGGTTTCGTAAAAAGTCCTCAAATCGTCATGCCGGACTTGATCCGGCATCCAGAACGTGTTGATATTACTGGATTCCGGCTTTCGCCGGAATGACGCTAACGCGTAAAAATTGGCTTTTTACGAGTTTGTCAATATTCCATGGCCGAGAAATTCAAGAAATTTTAACCTTCCCGGACGCGGTCCATTAGATCGCAATTCACCCCTTCCCAAAAATCAATTCTTGACATCTGTTCTTTGTATACCGTATACAATAATCAATCTTACTCAATTCATGAGCCACCGGCTATGCCGGAGAGAATTTAAAAGGTTCTATCGTTACCGCGAGGGCATGCTTGACAGTACAAACCTGATGGATGCCGGCGGCTTATGAATTGAGATAAATCAGCGGTCACCAGCAGAGGTGGCCCCGGCCCCTTCAAGGGTCCATCAACATAACCCCAGCTCTGCAGGTGGTCGCTGATTTCCGTTGCGCTGAAGCCCTCGTGCGCGCCTGATCTGATAAAAGCCAGCGAATTCAAACGGAGAAAATCGATGGAATTATTCAAAGATCTTACCGTTTTATCCCTTGAGCAGGCAACTGTTTTACCCTATTTGACATTTAGATTGGCCCAGGATGGAATGCAGGTGATTCGGCTGGAGCATCCGGTTTATGGCGATCCCAACCGAATGATCGGGGAGAATGTGCTGTCCGAAGAGCGAATGAACGCCTATTTTTTGTGCATCAATGCCGGTAAGAAAGACCTGACACTGAATCTTGCGGAGGCCGAAGGTCAGAAAATATTCCAGCGTCTCATTCAGGAGCTGAAGGTTGATATTTTCGCCACCAACCAGCTGCCAAAGAACTATAAAAAACTGGGTATCGATTATAATACCCTCAAGTCGTTGAAATCGGACATTATTTGGCTGGGAGTTACCGGCTTTGGGCCGGACAGCAATGAGGGCGCCTATGATCCGATATTGCAGGCCCGGGGGGGATTAATGGAACTTACCGGGGAAGCCGGCGGTGACCCCCAGGTTGTCGGAATCCCGCTGCCGGATATGGGTACCAGCGAGCATGCTTACGGATTGGTGATGAAGGCCCTCTACAAACGCCAAGCTACCGGTGAAGGAAGTCGTATCGATATGGCCATGTTCGAATCGACGGTATCCTGGCTGACGGTTCCGATTACCTTGACCGCCAGTTTTGATAAATCCATCTCCCGTCGCGGTAATACCCATGAATTTTTTTGTCCGGTTTCCGTCTACCAAACCAGCAATGGTTATGTATATTTAGCGGTCGGCAACGATCGTCAATGGAAAGCCATGGTGTCCCAGGAGATATTTAAATCTTTGGCCAGACCTGCCTACGAAAAAAACGCCGGCCGCATCGGGGACGTGAAAAACCTCAACGCTGCCATTAATGCCATCACCAAAAATCATTCCTCGGAAGAATTGATCGAGCTGTTTACCTCAATCACCGTTCCTGTCAGCAAAATTCAAACCGTAAGGGAGGTGATCGCCGACCCGCTCGTCGAGAAAAAGCTTCTGTACGCCCGGGATCCGGTTTCAGGCTTGCGTATTACCCTGGCACCGCCGCCGAATATGACACCTTTTTTGGCGACCTCGAATCGCCGACTCTCGTTTCCGCCCCGTTTCGGCGAGAATAACCCGGAAATATACGGCCGCAAGCTGGGATATTCCGACGAAGTACTTGCCGGTCTCAAGGAAAAGGGGATCATTTAGGAACGCTATATGAGGAAAAAAGCTGAATTAAAAGGTTTTGATACCGGACCGTTTCAGGTATTGCAGGAACGGAAATCCCTGGGAGAGCATGTTTTCGATAATCTCAAGCAGGCTATCATCCGGGGCAAGATTGCTCCTGGAGAATGGCTTGTTGAAAGTCATATTGCGCAAATGCTGGGAATAAGTCGTACGCCGGTCCGGGAAGCCATTCACAAGCTCGAGCGCGAGGGTCTCATTGAACGCCAGCCAAGGGGCGGGTTTACCGTTCTGGGCCTGGGCCGGGAAGACATCGAAGAGACCTTTGGTATTCGAAGTGTTCTGGAAGGCTATGCGGCCAAATTGGCCACCGTAAAACATCAATCAAAGGAACTCAAGGCCCTGGAGAAAAAGATAGAAGAGTTCCAGATCTGTCTGGAGAAAAGACAACTGGATTTGCTGCCGGAGATCAATACGGAATTTCATGACTTGCTCTATGCGCTCAGCAAAAGCCCCAGACTAATTCACATGATCAATGCGCTCAGAGATCAGATTTTCAGATTCAGACAAATGATTTTAAAAGATGACAAACTGGCTCGTATCAGCAATGAAGACCACATCCGGATGTTAAATTTTATGCGTAAACGGGATGCCGTAGGGGTGGAAAGGCTGGTAAGAGACCACATTTTGCGCGGGCAGGATGAAATCCTTAGAGAATTTGGCAAGAAGGGAGCGGGTAAAAATTGAAGATTGTCGATTGAAGATTGAATATTTAAGGTCCGCCTACGGATCGATTATAAAAAAACAAATCAACGAACCTCAAACGGTAAGGCGCGGGGTATCTTCTAATGCAAATTAAATTGCGGAGCGCAGCGACAACATCATTCGACGTTGTCGTTCGATGTTCAGCCAGTTCAATGTTCCGGCTTAAAAAAAACAGACGGCTCGTATCCAACAATTATAACCTCTGAACCTTGAACCGTTCAGTTTAAGACAGACAGCTAGCACCCAACAATTGGAGAGATTAGACCACATGACTGAAAAAAAAATCAAGATTCTAGTGGGCAAACCAGGACTGGATGGACATGATCGCGGAGCGAAAGTCATCTCACTGGCTCTGCGCGATGCCGGTATGGAGGTTATATATACCGGGCTTCATCAGACCGTCGAGCAAATTGTCCGCGCGGCTGTCCAGGAAGCAGTTGACGTGATCGGCCTCAGCATTATGTCGGGAGCACATCTGCCTATCTGCAAAAAACTGCTGGAAATGATGGCATCCGAGGGTATCGAAGATATCCCGGTCACTGTGGGCGGTGTCATCCCCAAGCAGGATATCCCGAAATTAAACGAAATGGGAATTGAGGGCGTCTTTCCCGGCGGTACCTCGTTTGACGATATTGTTAGCGGTATTCGCGGGGTGGTGAAGTAGCGGGCCTTTCGATTTGGGATTTGAGATATGGGATTTGTGATTGAAACTCATGAATAGAGGATTTAAGGCACAGGGCTCAAGGTGCAGGGCAAAGGGCATAGAGTAAGATATCTTTCAAGGGAAGGTGCAGGAGAATCGAAAGGGGTGAGTACCAGATCTAACCTTGAAATTAACATTGTAGATTTTAGGTCCCGTAATCAGGTTTTTGCTTTTTTGATTCTGAAAATAAAATTAGAAAGATAGAATACCATAAATCTTCAATCTTCAATCTTCAATTTTCATTCAAAAAGGGGCCACATTTTCCAGGCTTAGTCCCATAACGAAAAAGTGACAATAATCCAAAACATAGAGGAATAGAAAATGGGTGTTGCAAAATATGTTAAAAATGAAAAAGACGGCATTGAGGAGGTGATATATCAATCCGGTATACGTGTGAAGCCGGTATACACGCCGCAAGATCTCGATGAGGTTGGATTCGATTATGACAAGGACCTTGGTGATCCGGGGCAATATCCTTTTACGCGTAATTTGCATCCTCAAGGTTACCGCAGTCGGGCCTGGACGACCCGTCAATATACTGGTTTCGGGACGCCCCAGGAAACCAACAAACGGTTTAAATTGATGATTTCCCACGGCCAGACAGGGCTCAATGTTGCTTTCGACCTTCCGACCCAGATGGGCTATGATTCGGATGATTCCATGGCAGTTGGTGAAGTCGGCCGCGTCGGGATGGCAGTGGATTCCCTGCAGGATTTCGAAATTGCCTTTGAAGGGATCCCTTTGGACCGAATCGGTTCCGGTTTGACCATTAATGCCGTGGCGTCCGTTATGTTGGCCATGTATCAAGCCACGGCGGAAAAATTCGGTTACCCCAAGGAGAAAATCAGTGCCACACCCCAGAATGATATTCTCAAAGAAATGATCGGTCGCGGGGCCTGGATATATCCGGTGAAAGATGCGGTGCGATTGGTGGGCGACAGTATTGAATATTCGGCCCAGGAACTTCCGCGCTGCAATCCGGTCAGTATCTGCGGTTATCACATTCGCGAATCCGGTGCGACGCCGGCCCAGGAAATCGCGTGTGCCTTTGAAATCGCCAAGGCATACATGGATAATGTGATCCAGCGGGGCATGCAGGCCGACGATGCGGTCGGGCGCTTTTCTTTCAACCTGAATGTGTTTGGCAATCTTTGGGAGCAGATTGCCAAGTTCAGAGCGGCCCGCAAGCTCTGGGCGAAAATGCTACGAGAAGAATACGGTGTACAGGATAAAAAGAAGTTATTTCTCAGAGGACTTTTCGGCGGCGGCGGCAGCGGACTGACCAAGGACCAGCCTGAAAACAACATTATGCGCGGTGCCTTTTATGCATTGGGAGCCGCACTGAGCGGGGCGCAAACCACGGCGCTGTGTTCATTCGACGAAGCTTATACCATTCCGACCCCGAGGGCCGCCTTGCTTTCTTTGCGTACGCTGGAAATCATCATGGATGAGGTCGGTCTGCGTGACACGGTGGACCCCCTGGCGGGTTCCTATTTCATCGAGACGCTGACAAAACAGATGGAAGAAAAAATTCTTGAGGAAATGAAGGAAATTAAGGAGATCGGCGGCATGGTGCAAGCGGTGGCCACCGGTTTTATCCAGCGAAAAGTGGCCCGGCAGGCTTATGAATACGAAAAGGGACTTCAGAAGGGGGAATACATCAAAGTTGGTTTCAACAAATATGCCGATGAGGCGGAGGACCCAACTGATGTCGAGCTTCACGAACACAATGAGCAATGGGTAGAACAACAGGTCTCCAACCTCAAAGCGCTGCGCCGAACCCGCGACAACCGGGAAGTATCCCGCACTTTAAAAGATCTGGAGCAGGGAACGCGTGCCGGTAAAAATGTGATGCCGTTGCTGGTCGACTGCTGTCGGGCATATGCCACCGTCGGCGAAATGGCCGGTGTTTTGCGGGATATTTTCGGGGAATGGCAGGAACCGAGTATCTTCTGAAGTCGGAAGTCGGAATTCGGAAGGCGGAAAGGGGATACACAAGTGGAATTTGGTAAACTGAATTCGGCAATGAAAGGTTTGGATTGATATGATTAAGGATAAAGATCTTAAAGAGAGAACAAAACAGTTTGCTTTGAAAATTATTCGCCTGGTTGCATCTCTCCCGCGAACCAGAGAAGCGGACATCATAGGAAGGCAATTATTGAAAGCAGGAACATCGGTAGGAGCAAATTATAGAGAAGCCAATCGTGCAAGATCGAAAGCAGAATTTAGAGCAAAAATCGGTATCGTTGAGCAGGAATCGGATGAATCACTGTATTGGTTGGAACTGCTAAATGAATCGAAAATTACAAAAGGCGAGTTGTTAGAGGAATTATTGGTGGAAGCGGATGAGTTGGTCGCGATTTTTACTACGATAGGCAAAAAGTCCAAATAAAAATTCCGCATTCCGCATTCCGCAATCCGACTTCCACATTCGAGACAGCGTCCCTTCCTCGTTCTATGGAAGTAAATAAGGAGACGTAAGTGGGTGACGGTAAATATAGGCTAGGTTGTGATATCGGCGGCACGTTTACGGATTTTGTTTTGGTGAACGATGATACCGGTGAATTTACCATTAATAAATGTCTGACCACTCCGGGCGATCCCTCCGACGCAGTGGAGGAAGGGGTCCGGCAATTACTGGAGCGCGCGCCCGGCTTCATGGCTCAACTCGAGGAGGTCATCCATGGCACCACCTTGGTAATTAATGCCATCATTGAAAGAAAAGGGGCCAGAACCGGTTTGATTACCACCCGCGGGTTTCGTGATGTGCTGGAGTTGGGCCGTGAGCTTCGATATGATGCCTATGACATTTTCGCGGAGTATCCCCTGCCGCTGGTACCTCGATCACGGCGTCACGAAGTTTCGGAACGCATCGCGGTGGACGGTCGGGTGATCCGGGACCTGGATGAAGAGGATGTCCGCCGGGTGCTCGCTGATTTGCTCGAACTGGGGATCGAATCTTTAGCGGTGTGTTTGATTAACTCGTATGAAAATCCGGTACACGAAAAAAAGATTCAGGAAATCATTCATCAGACCGCACCGGATTTGTCTTTATCGACATCATTTGAAGTATTGCCCCAAATCCGCGAGTATGAGAGGACGTGCACCACTGCAACCAACGCCTATGTCAAACCGATCACTGCCAGATACCTGACCAAACTTTCTTCCCGCCTGGTAGCGCTCGGCTTTAAAGGAAAACTGTTCATCATGCTTTCCAGCGGTGGGATCACTTCCGTTGAGACCGCCCGGCAGTTTCCGGTGAGAATTATCGAATCCGGACCCACGGCGGCTGTGATCGCATCCCAGCATTACGGCCGGATGTTTGAAATAAAAGACATGTTCTGCTTTGACATGGGGGGCACCACGGCGAAATCCTGTTTGATCCAGAAGGGGCAGGCCGGTTTGGTTTCCACATTTGAGGTGGGGCGGGTTCAGCGATTTAAGAAAGGAAGCGGTCTGCCGATCCAGGTGCCGGTGGTGGATTTAATGGAAATCGGCGCCGGCGGCGGCAGCATTGCCAGGATGAACAAAATGGGTCTTTTGCAGGTAGGTCCCGAAAGTGCCGGTGCAGATCCCGGTCCGGCCTGTTACAGGCGCGGGGGTGGAAACCCTACGGTGACCGATGCCGATTTGGTGCTGGGATATCTGGATCCCGACTATTTTCTGGGCGGATCCATGCCCTTGGACATAGCGGCTTCGCAAAAAGCGCTGGAAGAAAAAGTTGCCAAGCCGCTTGGTACGACGGTGGTGGGGGCGGCTTTCGGGATCCACGATCTCATCAATGAGACCATGGCCGCTGCGGCCAAAACCCATATTGCGGAAAAAGGGGGAAATCCCAATATTGTAACGATTTCCGCCTTCGGCGGTGCCGGTCCGGTGCATGCTTACGGCCTGGCCAAAAAAATCGGTGCACCACGGATCCTCGTTCCACCGTTAGCTGGGGTGGGATCCGCCCTCGGCTTTTTCACGGCACCGGTTGCCTTTGATTTGACCAGGAGTCACCGCGTTACCCTGGATGACGCCGATTTTGATGAGATCGAGCAGTTATTTAAAAAACTCGAAGACGAGGGCGCCGCCGTTCTTCGGCAGGCGGGCAAAGATGAGAAGGTGATTTTCGAGCGGACCCTGATGATGCGTTTTGTCGGCCAAGGAGCCGAAACCGATCTAAGCTTGGAACAAAAATCTTTTTATCAATGGAACAAAACTGAGATACGGGCGCTTTTCGACGAGGTTTACCAGAAGCTCTATGGGCGAACCTATCCGGAAACCCCGGTGGAGTTTGTGACCTTTAAAGTTCGCGCAAGTCTTCCCCAGCGGCAATTTCGGATACCGCCCTTGCATCAGACCAGCGGAAAACTTGTTGATTGCATCAAAGGAGAGCGTCAGGCATTCTCGCTGGTCGACAAATCTTTTCTGCCATATGTGGTATATGATCGGTTCAAACTTTTTCCCGGTGCCGTCATGAAGGGGCCGGCCATTATCGAGGAAAAAGAATCCACCATCATTGTTGGTGAAGATGCCCAAGCCAGGGTTGATGCGTACGGTTTCGTGTGGATCGATCTGCAGACAGATGTCAGATGACGGATGGCAGATGACAGATGACAGAAAAAAGCAGCGTTATTAGTTATTGGTTAATGGTTATTGGTTATGGTGGAAAGAGGCATTTGAAGTGGGAAGTTTGAATGGAAAGGATTACGAGGCATAGGGCATAAGACTAAAGACATTGGTCATAAGGCAGAAGCTTTCGATTGCGGATTTTAGATTGCGGCCTCCGGCCCGGAGGGGCCAGAGGTGCCTACGCCCCGGAGGGATGTTGGATTGGTGGAATCGCTACGCTCTATCAACCTATAAAAGACAGAATTCTTTAATTCTAAAATCCAATGAGGAGCAAAATTCATGCAAAGCGAAACGGGATTAAACGACTCGGGAAAATCCCAAATCCCAAATCCCAAATCCCAATTTGATCCTATTACGCTGGAGATTCTGTGGCGCAGGCTGGTTTCGATTGTCGACGA
>JASFFJ010000069.1:0-17183 GCA_050124355.1 Desulfobacterales bacterium
TGTCATATCTTTTTGACCGGTTGGATCTGCTCAAAGAAGCCATGCAGGATCTCATGCAGTGGGTGTCCGAAGGGAAAATTCGCCCAGTGGCCTTGCAGACGTTTCCATTTGAAAACGTCGCTGATGCTCATCGCGCCCTTGAATCCGGCAAGACGGTAGGCAAACTGATATTAAAATTTGAACGATGAACATCGGAATTTGATGTCGCGCCGCTCTGCGATTTAATTTTGTATGTTATCAAAATGTCCAATTTTATACCTTGAATCTCATAATGGGTTCTTTTCAATTTGGTAGGTCAGGTTGCGCCGTCGGCGCTACCTGACTTTCTCCAACGCTCGTTTGAATCCCGCCAGAGATCTCTCTATCGTCGAATCCGGCACTGCATAGGACAGGCGGAAATATCCGGCTGCACCGAAACCGATGCCCGGTACCGCCAGGATCAGCTCTTCTTGAAGTAGATTGATAAATTTGACGTCATCGGGTATCGGACTTTTCGGAAACAGGTAAAAAGCGCCCTCGGGCAGGTTGAATTCATAACCAGCTTCCGACAGTCCCCGGCACAACAGATCCCGGCGACGCCTGTAGATAGACGCATCCACCGATATCCCCTGCAATTGCGCCACAACCAGCTGGGCCATACTGGGGGCGTTTACGCAATACATCGTGTTGATGGCTGAGGCAGCGCCGGCGACCAGTTGGGCATCTTCGGCGTCAGGGTGAACAGCCAGGTAGCCGATGCGTTCACCGGCCAGAGACAGCTCTTTGGAGTACGAGCTGATCAGGATGGTATGAGGGTAAGCCTGAAATACCGAAGGCACTTCGATATCGTAGGCGATCTTGCGGTAGGGTTCATCCGAGATGAGATAAATCCGTTTGTCGAACTTGTCGCTGGCCCGCTCCAGAACATCACCCAATTCGGCCAATTCTGCAGCTGAATAGACGGCACCGGTGGGGTTGTTGGGTGAATTGAGCAGCATCAGTTTTGTATTTTCGGTGATTGCAGCCTCGATTGCTGCCGGATTGAGATGAAAATCGGCATTTGTCGGTGCGGTTTTGAGGGTAACATCCGCCAAAAAGGAATATTGGTCATAGCCGACAAAATATGGTGAGGGGACCAAAATTTCTTCGCCGGGATTCATCAGGGCCTTGAAGACATCATTCAAGGCACCGGCGGCGCCGACCGTCATGACGATTAATTCCGGTGTGAATTCCAGCCCGTGTTCGCTGCCGAGATAATCGGCGACGGCTTTGCGTACATGGAGATGCCCCGGACCGGGGGTATAACCGTGGTTGAGCGAATCACCGTTTACCAGTTCGCGCAGCACTTTATTAAATTCAGGCGGTGGCGGCACATCGGGATTTCCCAAAGAGAAATCAAAAACGTTGTCCGGGCCGTGTAAGGCTTTTAGTTTAGCACCTTCCTCAAACATCTTTCTGATCATGGAAGAAACTTCGACCATTTTGACCATTTTTTCAGCAATCGGCATGATCCTATCCTCATTTTTTTCTATGAGTTCATTATAATTTTGACGTGTGATCACCGCAGCGCCGCAAAGTAAGCAGAGGGTAAGTGTATTAAATGCGCCGCTTAGTGAGAGACAAACATAATACGCCAATCCATTTCATATCCGAAATCAGCTTATTTGCACAATTGTCGGTTGAAATCAACACGAAATGTGCTTTATATTAGTTAAACGCGAATTTAAGCTTAATTCAATTTTAGGAGGAAATATGATTGCTTATTTTGTGCATGACAGCAAAAAAGAGACGGATTTGATTGTGCTGCCGGATATGGGATGCAGTGTTGCGGTGGATGCTGAACGCATGGAGACGTTTATTTCAGTAAAGCCGGATTTTGCTAGCTGGTCGGGAGATACCTGTGGTCAGCTGTCTCCCGAAGATTTTGGTACCATCGTGGCCAGCCGGGATGAAGTGGGAGATGTGTGTGTGGTGAATCATGATCTATGGCGGCAACGCATGGGGCATTATTTGGGAGCGCCATCGTGAGAATTATTCTCTTCGCCGGAAAGGGCGGTGTCGGAAAAACCTCCGTGGCAGCGGCCACTGGGATCAAAACGTCCCAAATGGGTCACAAGACGGTGGTGATGTCCCTGGATGTGGCCCACAGCCTGGCGGATATTTTTGATTTGGACAAAGATCTGTTGGATCAGAATAAGGGACAGCCGATTGAAATAAATTCCAAATTATGGATTCAGGAGCTGGATATTCAGGAAGAGATCCAAAGATACTGGGGGGATATCCACGCTTACCTTTCCAGCTTGTTTAATACCGCCGGATTGGACGAAGTGTTGGCTGAGGAATTGGCCATTTTGCCCGGCATGGAAGAAATCAGTCTTTTGCTTTACATCAACCAATACGTTCGGGAACAGAAGTTTGATGTCGTTTTGCTTGATTGTGCGCCCACGGGAGAATCACTTCGCTTCATCAGTATTCCCACGACTTTGGAGTGGTACATGAATAAGATATTCAAAGTGGAGAGAAAGTTTGCGAAATACCTGCGTCCCGTGGCCAAACGGGTTACCGATGTCCCCCTACCCGGCGATGATTATTTCCAGGAAATAGAGGATCTTTATAATAAACTCAAAGGGGTGGATAAAATATTGGTGGATGCGGCCACTACCTCCGTGCGCCTGGTGACCAATCCGGAAAAAGTTGTTTTAAAGGAAACCCAGCGGGCCTTTATGTATTTTTGCTTGTATAAAATGAGTATCGATGCCATCATAATGAACCGTATACTTCCTGGCAATGTTCAGGACGTTTATTTCAAAGACTGGATGAAGGGACAGCGGCAACACTCTGAAAAGGCCAAGGATTATTTTAACCCAGTTCCCATTTTGCCTGTCAATTTGTTTGGTGGTGAAGTAATCGGCTATGGCCAGCTGGAGCGTATGGCGGACGAAATCTATGGCACCAAGAATCCGCTGGAGCGTTTTTTTAAAGAAAACCCCTATCAATTTATCAAAGAAGACGATGGCTACCGTCTTAGATTGAAGCTTCCTTTTGTGTTAAAAAAAGATATTGATCTCAACAAACGTTATGATGAACTCGTAATCCGTATCGGAGGATTTAAGAGGCATATTCTGCTTCCGAGACAGGTGGCTCCATTGAACTCGGTAACGGCGAAATTGGAAGAAGAATATTTAAATATCTTTTTTAGCGGAGGAAATCATGGCCGAGAAAAAGAGTAAAGAAGACAAGATTACGTGTCCTGTGGGTACTTTTATGACGGATCTTGAAAAAACCTTTGGGAGAAAATCACCGTTTTACAAACACATGACCCAGTCAAGAATTGAATTTCTTAAAGGTCTTAAGTCATTGCTGGATGACCGGATCGAACGCCTCGAGAAAAAAAATTCTAAAAAAACCGGCGCCAAAATGACCAAGGTCAAGGTTGAATAATACCAGACCCGCATAAACCGAAACCGCTTTAAAAGAAATATTTTTTGATGGCTTCCCGGATGTACGTGCATCTTTTCGCGGCATGTTTCCTTTATTTTATAAATGAGAAACCGACTCAGCGAAAATAACGGCATCTCGGGAAGCAACCCTAACGAATTCGAGGAACCAATTTTTCGATAAAATTATTCTGGGTTATGGTGTTCCGTTTATGGCGCTTTGGCTTCTCTCAGCAACCGTCTGATGTCAGGCACCTGAAGGTTGGCGGCATCAATCAGCCAGTCCCCTTTTTCATTCTGGTGACCGGTAAGTCGGCCCAGTTTTAGCCATTGCCCGACACCAAGCTCGGTTAAGTAAGTCATTTCGACGAATTCGGATACGGTATATGACCGGCCAGCCGAATTTTCTATTTCTTTTGCGGCTGAAACTGTTTTTTTCGCTGAGATTGCAGCCTTTTTGTGCGACGTTTTTTTTGCGGTTTTCGGTTTCGCTGTCGATTTACCACCCTTATCCGGCCGCTGAACCGCTTTTGCTTGAAGTTGGTTCGGGTGAATCAACCATTTTCCAGACTTCTTTTTTGCCTCGATTTTTCCTTGCCGGATTAATTTTGACACCTTTGAGGCCTGCAGGCCAGTCCGGGATGCAAATTCTCTGGTTGTCAAAAGCTGATTATCTTTGTCCATCTTTTTTCCTTTTTCGTAGATTAGATTTTTTTCAATTTTCATTGTCAATTAAGTATTTCATGAATTCAATATATATTTATTCAACAATCAATATGTCAAATACTCGTTTGTATCAATTTGGAGCTAAGATGTAACAACATCTATCTTTAACGGTGTCAACCGCCATGGCAGTCCGGGTGCACAATTTCACCACCGACCACCGTCATCAATATGGGAATCTGTGGAACCTCTTCCGGGTTGACCTGCCTGGGATCGGCGGCCATAACGGTAAAATCCGCTCGTTTACCGGCTTCGATGCTGCCGTTGCGGCCTTCTTCAGAAGAAAGGTAGGCCGACCCCTGGGTATAGAGTCGGATGGCCTCCTCCATACTTAATCTTTCCTGCGGCCCGATTATCTCGCCGGTTGGAGAGCGCCGCAGCACAGCATCACGAAATCCCACCCGTGGATCGAGGTTGGCTACCGGATAATCCGAGCTGCCGCCGATTCTTATACCGGCATTCAGCATGGATTTAAAAAGTATTCGGCATAACGCGATCCCTTTATCCAGGCGCCCGCCGGCAAAGTCTCGGCTCGCTCTTTAACCAGGGCTAAAATATCATCCATCTTTTTGGCATTGGAGGCAGATAAATCGATCCCGTCGATGAGATACCCGTAAATGATTAAGTGATTATGGGCTTCCATGAAACCGGGAAACAGGGCCGCGCCTTTCAAATCGATTGCCTCTGTTTTGGGCCCAATCATTCGGCGTAACTCTTCATCTGTGCCCAAGGCTGCGATCATGCCGTTGGCGGCACCTACCGCAGAATAAATGGTACCGGCCCCGTCAAAGGTATTGACGCTGCCGTTATAGAAAATGATGTCCATTTCGTTATCCTTCTCACTTATATGAAACTTCATTTCAAAAAGTTGAAGTTGGTTCTAGCCCGTGTTCCTTTGAATTTCGTAGGTTGGGTTGAGCCTACGCCAGGCTTTGTTGGATTTCGTTGCACTCAATCCAACCTACATGTTACCGCTATTACTGCCAAATGCGAAACCCAACAGCGACCGATTTCGGAACCGAGCCCGAACCGTTTCTTTTCAGATCAGACTGGACGCTCGCGGCCAGCGGCGGTGCTCTTGTGAAACTGTATCAGGCCAAACATCGAACTGCAATACCGCCTATCGATTGGGTATTGCATTCCATGTGTGTTTCAAGTGTTCAGTGTTTAGCGTTCAGGGTTTCAGTGCGGGTAGGATCACCCCTCCTGAACTCTGAACACTCATAAGTTGTTAATGCTAATGTACAGCAACGGGATACAAAACCCAGACATTGTGCCGGTCCCGGCAAGAATTGTCAAGAACCCTGCCCGGTTACTTCATAGGGTCGATCATTCCAATATCGTCATTATTGAAAAGGTCAGGGTGCGAGCAAAGTGAGCTGTCTGACAAACCCATCTAAAAATATTGTAACTTTTTGAATCGCACTGCGTTATACTGATAGTGTGAGAAAATTCAGAGCATTTTATAAAAAACACAAAGCTAATTTCTTTGCGTATCTTATGCGAAGTACCGGAGAGTATTACCTCGCAAGCGATATTATGCAGGAAAGCTTTACCCGCTATCTCGAGCGCTATGGCAAAAACTCTGAGAGTGCTGCGCTACTTTTTACGATCGGCCGTAATTTAATTTATGACAACGCCCGCAAACAGAGGCGAAATGCACAACTTCAATCGGATCAGAATAATCCGATTGACGATCCTGAACACTATCTCATGGTGCGCGAACAGTACCGGAAAGTACTTTCGGGAATGCAGACACTTAAAACCGATGAACGCGATATCCTGGCGCTTACCGTAAGCAGTCAACTGTCATATCGTGAAATCTCAGCGATTGTGGGTATCAGCGAGTCCAATGTCAAAGTGAAGGTCCACCGGGCAAGGGCAAAGCTTAGACAAATTATCCAGGCAGGTGAATGATGCAAGACTATTTAATCAGCATGTTTATTGATGATGAATTGAATCTAGACAATAAGATTGAATTTGTCGAAACGGTGCATGAAGACCAAAAGTTCAAGGATGAAACCGTCGATTTTCTGCGGCAGGAAAAAGTGATCCGCACCGAGGTGGTCGATAAACTGCCGTCCGTTCAAGTTCAGCTAAAAGAAAAAACCGGCTTTCCACTCTGGCGTCCGATGGCGATATTTGCATCGGGACTCGCCGCTGCATTGGTATTGTTTTTCTTTACCCCATCGCCAAAAGAACAATTGTCGATGGCACACCGATTTGTTATCTATCAACCGGGGGTCGAACAGGTCGAAATTACCGGCAGTTTCACCGATTGGCGTGCCCTGCCGATGACGAGAGCCGGCAGCAGCGATTATTGGGAGGTAACCATCGATGTTCCGGAGGGGGAACATCGATTCAGCTATATTCTTGAAGGCGATCAGCGACTGGCGGATCCGACCATCCTGACGCGTGAGAAAGATGATTTCGGCGGAGAAAATTCTATTCTCGAAGTGAATTTACAGACGTGAAACATTATGTTTGGTTTATGATGGTCGTCTCCCTCCTATGTGTCGGATGTGCGACTCATTATTCCAAAATTAAAGCAGACAAGGTAAATTTATATCTCAGGATGCCGGAGGCCAGAATTGTTTATTTTTATGCTTCATTGGACGAATTTTCACTTTATCGACCCAAAAAGCTTCATTCAGGGATCTGGGAGGTTACGCTGCCGGCAACCAGTGAATTCACCTACTTTTACAAAGTAGATGGAAATATTTATCTTCCTGATTGCAAGATGAAAGAAAAAGATGATTTCGGTGACGAGAATTGTGTTTTTATGCCGGGTATGTAACATTTTTTATTGATGATCGTTTATAATACAAAGCACTTGGTCTATTCTAGCTCAAATTATAAGCCACCGGTATCGATCAGATTCGCACCCATTAAGCATGCCCTCGCGGTAACGGTAGAACCTTTTAAATTCTCATCCTGCCACAGCGGGGTAGCTTATGAATTGAGTTAAACATAAAATTATGCTTCCATACGGCGACAACACCAGGAAATGCTACGATGAAAAAGATAATCATAACCGTTTTTTTGCTTCTCGTTTATGCGGCCATCGCCTTTGCTAATGCAGTAGAAGATCGTCTGCCTCCCGGGACGTCGGATAAGGTAAAAGCGAGTACCCGGCAAATGATCCTGACAGGACTCAAAGATGACGACGTCATCAATATGACCCGATCCATGCTGGAAAATAAATTTACGATTGATAACACCCTGAAAGCACAGCAGCTCATAATGAAGGCTCATACCGAAGGGTTGCCGCTGAAACCTCTGAAAAACAAAGTTTTTGAGGGAATAACCAAAAACGTGAAGCCGGATAGAATTGTGCGGGCCATGGAAATGGTTCTCTCGCGATACACCTTTGCTTATGAGCAGGTTGCTGTGCTTACAAAAGAAAAATCCCAAGTAGGCCGTTTGGGAACCACCCTGTCGGCAGCACTTGCCGCAGGTCTGGAAAATCCAGATGCGGTCCAAATTTGCAGCATGATCCAGAACAGGGCACAAGCCATGAATAGCTCTGCGCACGACAGCCTTGCGTTTGAGACCCTTAAAACAGCCAGGGACATGGCACGCCTCAGCGTTGCTTCACAAGCCGTTGCCGATGTATTGATTCAGGCGCTGCAGAAAGACTACCACGCAGAGAAAATGAAGAGCATGCGATCGTCATTCATGAATCATTCCCGAACCGGCTCTCCTCAAAATCTTGCAAAAAGCTATTCCAAGGCCATCCAGCAAGGAAAGAGTATTGACGGCCTTGCTGGCCCTGCCGGCATGGATCATTCCGGTGATTTAGGAGGTTCAGGTGCCTCAAGCGGATCAGGTGGCTCGAGCGGTTCAAGTGGCACCGGCGGTTCCGGCGGAACCGGAGGGGGGTCAGGTGGCTCTGGCGGAGGCCCGGGTGGCTCCGGCGGCGGCTCGGGTGGTTCCGGCGGGAACAAATGATCCGGTACTGGGTGTTAGAGGAATTAAGAATTGAAGATTTATGGATGTCGCTCGCGCAGTGCAGGCGCTTGCGCCGCGTGTGGCGTTGCCTTTTTTATGCTCTTTTTTTAAGAATTGATCCCGCCGGCTTCCAGCTCATAGAGAGGCGGACCTTAAATATTCAATCTTCAATTCTATTTACTGGTTCTGTTTGGCTTCCGGCGCAATGATAACATCAATGCGCCGGTTCATTGCCCGTCCGCTCTCATTGGCATTGGATGCAATCGGTCGCATAGAGCCATAACCGACGGCAATTATTTTTTCGTAAGGTAGTGTTTCGTTCGCCACAAAATACTGCCTTACCGCATCTGCCCGCTGTTGCGACAGGTGTTCATTGACTTCCTCAGAGCCTGTACTGTCCGTGTGGCCTCCAATGATAACATCCGGTTCACCAAAAGTACGAATGGCGCGTTGTACCTTACTGAGCAAGTCATAATTTTCTGGCATGATCACACTTTTACCCACTGGAAATTGCATCGTTTTCAAGCGGATGATGATTTGATTTTGTTTTTTGTAGACTTCAGCCTCTTCGGGTTTAAAGAAATGTTGAATGCTGCTGAGTTTCTCATTGAAACGTTTTTCGGCCAGCAGGCGCTCTTTTTCTTGATGCTCCTCTAATGTTTTCCCCTCAAGGCCGGCAACTTGCTCTTGCAGTTTTTTGGAGTTTTCAATCATAAAATCGAGATCGGCGCGTTGGACGGAAATCGTTTCAAGAATATTTTCGTGCTGCTGATCGAACGGCTGATTTCGCATATCCGGCGCACCCAGTGATTCGGAGGCCTGGTACTGAAATCCTTCAGCCCACAAGGCGACTTGCTCGGGTTCCATGGCTTCGAACTTCTGACTTTGTTCTGCAATCACATGCAGTCGCTGTGCCATGAACAGCGCCTCGGCCGCCAGCCGGTGCATTTTTTCTTCTTGATATGGGTTTTGGGTAATAAAAGCATCTGCTTCCGCCAATTTTTTTTCAGCCGCTAAATATGATCGGGGCGCGATTTTCTGCAGGTCTTTATCTTCTGCATCCTCCATGAGCCTGCGGACTTCGCCGATGGTTCGAACCTTGATTGCCCGCAGCTCAAGATCACGGAACTCCCCCGCAACTCCGGCCTGATTTCTTTGGGCATAGTTTAAATCGTTGTCTTCTATCGCTCTGGTAAGTTTGAGGAATCGTTCTTCGGCATCTGTATACTCTCTTCCCAAGGTCGTCGCTCCGGCATCCCGTGCCAGATTGCGTGCCTTGATGGCATTGGGCAAGGTTGTTTTCGACACCCTTGCAATTTCTTCCGCACGAACAAGCTGGGCACGGCCGGTCGCGATATCATCAAGAATTTTGGAAAGCTGATCCCCCTCTTCCAGGCCTTTTTTGGCTGCCACGAGGGACGCATTCGATTTGCCAAACCAGGTAGGCGCCAGCACATTAAGCTGGTTCTTGTAAGCCAGGGCAATGTCATTATCCAGCTGATTGATAAGCTCTTGAGGATTTTCGGATTTTGAGATTGGTTTCACTTCCAACTGTTGCCCGGTACATGCAAGCAGCGTCAGAATGATAGCCGGCAGGAATATTGAGGCAAAATTGGCTTTTCTTCCCAGCATTCTATTCATCTTTTAAAATCCTCCCTAAGCGGTAATTTTAACTAAATGAAAAAGATCCGGTAATTTTGGCCTGTTTCGAGAAAACCTGTATTAAAGTCATATTATTTTTTGTTTTTCAATTTGGCAAGCCTTAAAATTCATAACTCTTGATGTGTCGTAAATTCGCATGCAACAGAAAGGGCTGAAAGCACGTCTACAATACTTAATTTGGGTGAATCATTCTGAATTTTACTTCTTATTTTTGATAAACTCTGTTGCATCATGAATTTACACATATTTTTACTACAAATTATGTAGATCCTTCATAAACGATGGCCTCCAGGAGGGTCTTTGCGTTTGAGGTCAGGGGCCCTGAAATTAGGAAAAAGCCGGCACTAATTTATAGGGTTGCGGAGTTGCGAATGACCTTTGACCTGATGAACCTTAGCATGATATGGTGTATTTCTTTTCAATTTAGCAGTTAAGTTAGCAACTCTAAAGCTCGGAACCAATGTTCAATCTGAAATGAAACGTCTTGAGTTATGGATCTAAAACACTAAAAATATAACGATTTTAGTATATTATGTCAAGGTATATTTGAACAGCGAATCCGACAGGTCTGAATAGCGATCATAGGCGTATCTTACAACGTCAACGGTATTTGTTGAACCGATGCACCCAATGTTATAGATACAATATGACTACAAACACCATTAATAAAGAAATACGATTTTCTGAAGGAGCCGATGGAAAACGTTGTTTGTCCTGTGGTACTTCAGAAAATATGAGTCGCCGCAAATACTGTTCCATCGAATGCCGACAACGGCTCCGTTATAATTTAAATCTCAGAACCGGTCTGCTAAGAGCCTTGAACACAAGATTTGCAACATTTTATTTTACCGATACCCTAATAATCTTAGATGTTTTGCCATATGGTTCTGAAGAGTTGTTCAGTTACTTGTTTCCGCGGACGCTGGGCCGCAAGCCGGTTGAAGATTTTTGTACCATGTCCAATATTTTAGGAAACGCATGGTGGGCTGAAAGAAATCGCACCAATAAACGCTACCTGGCTACCCGGTTCGTGCTCGAAAAAGCGGAAAGCAAAAATACCGATTCCATGTCCGTTAAACCTTTTGAGGTCAAGGAACCGGCCAAGGTGGCCAAATCTTTGACTTTTTTGAGTCTAAAAAAAACGGACTTGAATTCACCCGGGCTTAAAAAGAAAATAAAATCCGCCTATCGCAAACAGGCCATGAGACATCACCCCGATTTGGGCGGCGATGCAGACGGTTTTAGGAAGCTGCATGAAGCTTACGAACAAATAATCAAATGGTCCGAAAACCCGATATTTGTCAGACGCCGCGGCTTTCCGGACAAATGGTTTTATGAGGGTGCTAAAGTTCGATGGGTGCAGCCGGCTCCCCGCTGGGTTAAATTTTAGAAAGTTTTATTATTAAGATTGACAGTCCCTAAAAAGTCCATCTGCTGTCATGCCGGACTTGATCCGGCATCCAGAATCCCATGAAGTTACTGGATTCCGGCTTTCGCCTCACGTGCAGGAGACACCCCATCGGTGACGGTCGATGTTGAAAACCTCGCCGGCCATAAGCTGCCCAGCGGCCTGCCCTCACGGCGAACCTGGCTGCATGTGGTTGTCACGGATGCCAACAATAATACGATCTTCGAATCCGGGAAACCGACGAATGATGGCCGGATCGAGGGCAATGCCCCCGACCAGGACTCCTCCAGTTGGGAGCCGCACTACGACACCATCGACTCGCCAGACCAGGTCCAGATCTACGAGCCGATTATGCTGACCTTTGAAGGTGGCGTGACCTACACCCTGCTGCGGGCGTACGAGTACGCCAAGGACAACCGCCTGCTGCCCGCCGGATTCGACAAAGGCAGTGCCTCTGAAGACATTGCAGTCTACTGGGATGCTGTTGATGATCCTAACTTTGGCGGGGGCTCCGATCAGGTTGCCTACAAAATTAATGTGGTTGGTGCCAGGGGAAAGCTATACATCACGGTAAAGCTGTTTTATCAAACCCTGTCTACCCTTTTGTCGCTGACCTGGCAACCACCAAAACCGGTCTGGTTACCCGTTTCATGGGCATGTACGACCCGGCGGATAATGTTCCCGTAGTGCTCGATCGAACGCAGATATCAGTTCGATAACCGAATCGGGAGGCATGTTGGGGCTCAGGTTAAAAAAAACTGATGAACGCCGAACATCGAATACTGAGCGTCCAACGTCGAATAATGTATTCTGTTCATAGAAGAAACTTTGGTGGTATTCGTTCAGCCACCAAGCCATCACGGCACCAAGATTACAGTGAGATTTATTTATTCCCTCTAAATAGACGTCTAATGGTATAAAATTCTCATTTTTTTAATGATTTAAGATATATATATATGCTCACTTCGTGTCTGAGTGCCTTAGTGGCAAAACTGTAATTTCGAATGAAGTTTCATATAAAGTCGAGGCGAGAGGAACACCAAAACCTGTTTGCCGTAAAATTAAAGCGGTTTTTGTTGGCGCTCCCCGTCACTTTTGAATCAGATTCAACTGGATTTTGACAGCGTCAATCCTGGTTTTGGAATTCCGCTGTTTTGTTACCGATTTTCACTGCCGCCGGCACCGCGTCCGGGGCCTTCTGCAGCGCTACCGTATCCATTATCATTAGCGTCCGGACCGGGGCCAAGACCATCACCATCGCAGTCCCCGTCGCCCGATCCGTTGCCGTGACCGCCGCTGCCATAGCCATTGCCGTGACCGCCCGGGCCACCGCCGCCATGACCGTTGCCATTGCCGCCGCCGTTACCGCCTCCGTTGCCACCACTCCCACCATTTCCGCCTCCACCACCGCCGCCGTTACCGCCACGAGCAAGAATGAAAGGGTAATCGACCGTGGTGCCCAGATCCAAAGCGAGGATGTTGCCGGAACCTGCCGGGTTAATATCACCAAAGGTTGAACTCCAGGCCATAGCTGTTACCAGAAGTAGAGTCAGAATTACTACCAGTGCACTTGTTATTTTTCGAATCATAATTTCTCCTCCCAATAAGTAATTTAATTTGCCACAAGCTAACTTCCTTAACGTTTTCTTTTCGAATCGAGTCGACAAGTTCCATTTTGAATCTGATTCAACCTAAATTCCCTATCCTCCTTTCACATGATTTACTTCCTTAACGTCTCATCGACAGAAAGGTTACAAATTATCTGAAATATATTTAAGGGAAATGGATAAATGCAGATTGTTTTTGCAGTCAAAATTATTTGGAATTCGGCCACATTCGTAATTAATGTCTAACTAGTATTAAACGTCTCGAGTCTTTAAAAAGTTTTATTTCTCTTAGATTTCTCAAAAATAATAAATACTACTTTTTTACTTCTTTAGCTTTTTACTAAATGCTACTTTTTTACTTCATGATAACATTTGCAGTCATTCTGGCGCTGTTTCTGGCAGTTCCGGCCTTGGCAGACGACGGCGAACTGTTCCGCCGCAATGTCTCGAAGACCCCGGACCTGGAGACAGATCATGCTACTATCAAAATGTTGAAGCTTTACATGCCGGCTCAAACGTCATCCGGTGAGTCGACCTCTATCGAGTACTTCGACGCTGAGGTTGCATTGACCGAAACCCGCGACCAGGCCAAACCCGTGGTCGCCTTTTACCACGACAGCGAGGTTGAGCATGTGCCGGACGTCGGCTTTCCGGGCCACGGCAAGCGCGATGTTTACGGTGCAGTCAGCCTGTAGGTATATCCTGTCTATCCAGTTGATCCTGTCAGAAAAATAAAAAAAATTCTCTACTTACTCTGCGTCTTGCGGTGAAAATGACTATGAAATTGCTACTTTATAAGGATGGCATTAGAATCTCTCTCACCCCTTCTGCCTGTCCCGCGAGGCCAGGGATCGAAAAAAAGCATCTTCGAACCCCCCCCTCACTTTGTCGGGACAGGTTTTTTAAAAAGTATATTGAAATCGACGTTCAGTCAATTTCCATATTCAGACTTTTTTGGCCTGCTCACAGTGAAGATCACCTCTACCGTGTCTCTGGAAACGAATATTTGTCGAAAAAGGAAATAAAAATGGGGCACCATCCGGTGCCCCATTTTTTATTTTGCCCAATAAATTTTATGGACCTACGTGATTGCCAACTTCGCCGTAGGGCATTGCCCCCGCGTACCATGGATTGGGTCTGGATTTATTACTGGGTCTGAGTTTGGGACGGGTTCGACAACCGGGTCCGGGTCCGAGTCCTTGTTCGGGTCTGAACCGGCTCCTCGGATGGCGATTGCATGTGGGCCCGGGTTCGTTCCCGCTCCCGATTTCCTACCTGCTCACCGTCGCCGCCACCGTTACCGCCATTGCAGTTTCCATTGCCGCCGTTACCCCCACCACCGCCACCTTTACCACCCCTTGCCAGAATCATGTCACCTTCCAATTGGTTATTCTCGACATCGGCAACCACCGGTGTTGGATTACAGTTGCCGTCATTCGGCAGCAGGTCCGAAGGGACCGCACTCCAGGCCGGAAAGGTCATGAACAGCATCCCTGAAACACACACTAATTTTCTAAATCAAGGGATTGGCAGAGGATGGCTCACCATTCGACTTTTTGAACTTCACCAGGAATTGCCACCTATCACGAATGCCGGTAGCTCGGAGAGCGGGAGAGCACGGAATATCTTGCTCAACAATTCGTCGGTTTGAAGTGAAACTTCGCTATCACTTTTCTTCAAGAGCCTCTTCGCAAATTATTTGTGTGTTCCTAAAAAGTGCTTATTTTCAAGATTAGGAGTTTCCATGCTCGAGGTTCAAAATTTACAACCGATAGGAATTGCTCATCATATTTGCGAAGGATTGTCCAACAAAATATACTCGCAACCAAGGCACCCAGACACGCAGTTAAATCATCATCAACGGTTATTGTTTATGTATTTGTGGCCAATTCTATCCGGTTTGGGTATGAACTATCAAATTATCAACCAAGGAGGCGTGTAATGAAGAAATTATATACTCTCATGGCCTTCATCATTTTGATTTCGTCGGGGTACGCCCAAGAAGAAGCGGAGCAATTGCTCAAGGCAATTGTGAAGGTAAAATCAACCATACCCAACGAGGCTCGCACTGCCGAAGTTTTGGGGACCACCCGCGAAGGAAACGGCGTCCTGATTGACACTGACGGCCATATTCTAACGATCGGATACCTGATACTCGAGGCCGACAGCATCGAGGTGGAGGATCAGGAAGGTCAAAAACTTCCCGCCAAATACATCGGCTATGATCACAAAACCGGCTTTGGTCTGATACGGGCAGAAAAAGCGCTAAACATTACCCCTATTCAATTCGGTCGGTCTTCAGATATCAAAGAGGGTGACCCGGTTCTGGTAATCGGCCATGGGGGTGAAGATTCGGTCTTGGGTGCCCGGGTCGTTTTGCGAGGGGAATTTATCGGATACTGGGAATATCTACTCGAAAACGCCATCTACACCACACCGCCGTATGCCGGCTACGGAGGCGCTGCGCTGATTGGCCGCGACGGCAAACTGTTGGGCATCGGATCTATTTATACCCGCAAAACGGTTGCCGATCTTGGTACCGTACCCTGCAATATGTTTGTGCCGATTGATCTCCTTCAACCGATTCTCAACCAGTTGATTGCCACCGGCCGTTCGGGTGAACCGCCTCAACCCTGGTTGGGTCTGCAAATTGAGGAAGTTCATGAAAGGTTGTTCGTTCGGCGGGTAACCGAAGGAGGACCGGCTGGAAAAGCCGGGCTTGGATCCGGTGACATTATTCTCAAAGTTGACAAAAAATCGGTGCAGGGGCTGGCTGATTATTACCGCAAGGTCTGGTCTCTTGGAAAAGCCGGTGTAGAGGTTCCAATGGCGGTTCTTCAGGGCACTGAGATCCTTGATATTTCAGTGCGTTCAGAGGATCGGGATCAGTATTACATGGTTCGCCCAAACAAATGATTGTTATTAAACATTCGGTTGCTGTCCGTTCTACCCCAATTGAGTTAAAAACCGATTGAAGGTTACTCGTTTAGTAGACTTATAGCTGGGAGGCTGGAAAGCTTGGAAGCTGCAAAACCCCTATGTTCTCTTAGCATCCCAGCATTCAGGCTTTCTGGGTTCCCAGCCAATCACCTTAAAGGATCATTGTACTCTAATAACAAATAGCAGATAATCATTATCACCCAATCAACCTTCGATTCTCTTTATCCGGTCAACTGTCAACGTAATCGCCCCCCAGTCTTCTTCGACCTTGCCGGTTAAAAGATAGGGCCGCCGGCGGTCGATCATGTGACAGAAGCGATGGTAGGTTGCGGGAAAAAAAGTGGTTTCCACAATACCGGTTTCATCCTCGAAGGTTAAAAATTCCATGGGGTCGCCGTGTTTGGTGGTAACCACCTTGCCGGTGATCAACCAGCCGGCCAGACGTACCTGTTTGCCGAGGTGACACGGCAGATCGACCGCTTTGACAGTCCGTAATTTTTGCAAAAGGGGGCTATATAATGTCATCGGATGCCGGTCGCACAGAAAACCAAGGACGGCAAATTCGCGCCGCAGCCGCTCGCGTTCGTCGTCCGGGGGCAGGGGCGGGGGCCGACAGGTGCGCGCTTTGTCAGCGCTGCCAAAGAGGGGTCGGGTTTGGGGGTGTGATCTGGTCACGCCGGATTTGAGCGTGCAGCCCAGCTGCCACATCAGTACCGCCCGGTTGCCACCGGGATTTAATTCATCCAGAGCGCCGCAATGGATCAGCGCCCGGGCTTCGTCTTCAGCAGGCTTTATGCGCTCGAAAACCTCGTGTATGCTGCGGTAGCGACCCTGCCGGCGTTCGGTGACGATTCGCGCCTGAATTTCAGCGGACAGCCCTTTGATTGACAGCAGGCCCGTCCGGATGACGTTTTTCGCGCCCGTCCAGCGAATTTCACTGCGGTTGATGTCCGGCGGCAAAATTGTGAGCCCCATGCGGCGGGCTTCGGAAACATAAGCAAAGGTGTCGTAGAATCCACCCTGGTTGCTGATCACCGCGGCGATGAATTCTGCCGGATAGTGGGCCTTGAGGTAGGCCGCCTGAAAAGAGACCCGCGCATAAGAGGCACTGTGGGGTTTACAAAAGGAATACCCGCTAAAGCTCATCATCATATCCCAGATGGCAGCTACCTGATCGCCGGACACTCCCCGGGCCTTTGCACCGCTATAAAAGCGCTTTTGAAAATCCCGCAACCGATGCTGCCGGTCTTTTTTGGACATGACCTTACGCAGGGTGTCGGCTTCGGCATGGGAGAAGCCGGCCAGGACCACCGCGGCCCGGGACACGTCTTCCTGATAGACCATGATGCCGAAGGTTTCGTCGAGCACTTCGGCCAACAGTGGGTGAATCGGATCCCATGGTCCCCCGTGCAAACGGCGGATGTATTCGCGGATAAACTCATTGGCGGCCGGGCGAATGATGCTGCTGTGGATCAC
>JASFFJ010000070.1:0-17081 GCA_050124355.1 Desulfobacterales bacterium
GTCCTTTTTTACGTATAATCCGATTTTTTTCAAAATTTCAGTCCATTTCTTATTGTTTTACATAGGTTGAGCGGTTCAGAGTTAAACGGTCAGGGTGAAAAAATCAGACAGCGCGTGTCTAAATGAATGTGTCATGATCAGGCAATAAATCCCTACCGCTCCTTGGGGTATGATAGGTATGCCAGTATTTGATCAATATTGTGATCGGTATCCATCGTCTACAACCTTTGAACCCTGAACCCCGAACCTGGTAACTTTAATTTATATATCAATTTCAGATGGTTAAGGCGGATTAATGCCAACATGCCATCTGGCTTTGACTATTCATACAAGCATCAGAGTGGAACAGCAAGCAATTTTTGGCCGTCAGCAAATGAAATCTCTCCGCGCAAGCCGCGGAGTATAATGTTTTTAGGATTTAAATCACTTTTATCGCAGCAAGCTGCGGGGAATTAAACCCGGGAAAGATTAAAAATGGTTCTTGACTCATTGCCATCTATCTATTATATAAAACCATTTTTTCGGGCAATTTTGCTTGATACATAAAAATTTCTAAAGGAGGGATTGTTATGAGAAACAAATGGTCTTCATTATTGTTAGTATTGATTTTTGGTTTTGGAGTAGTCTTTGGCATAACAACCGGCGCTGTAGCGGACAACATCAGGATAGGTGTAGCCTCACCCTTTACTGGCGATCTGGCTGCCTATGGTGACAATATCAAGGCCGGCGTCAACCTCAAACTGAAAGAAATCAATGATGCCGGTGGTATCAACGGTCAAAAGATCGAGCTTGTCTGGGGTGACGACCTGTGCGCACCTAAAGATGCCGGTACGGTCGCCTCTAAATTTGCGGCGGATAAAAGCATCGTGGCCGTCATCGGCCATTTGTGCTCGTCTGCGACCCTTGCAGCCATGCCCATCTATGTGCGGGCAGAACTCCCTGCCATTTCACCCACTTCAACCAACCCCACCATTGGCGATGTCGGCAAGGGCTGGTTCTTTCGCAATTGCTACACTGACGATTTTCAGGGAAAATATCTGGCCTCCTATGTTGTGCCGAAGTTGTTGGGCAAAAACTCGGTAGCCATTTTTTATGAGAACAATGATTATGCCATTGGGCTTAAAGATTCTTTTATGGCGGGTGCCAAATCTGCCGGCATCACGGTAACCGGCGCAGAGGCCTACGTTGCCAAGACCACCGATTTTACACCCCAGCTGACCAAGCTTTTGCAGGACAAGCCTGACACGATCTTTCTGTGCGGCTATCACCCGGAAGGCGCCCTGATCGCCGGCCAGGCCCGAAAGTTGGGCTTTAACGGACCGCTTTTCGGTGCCGACGGCATTGACAATGAAGACTATATAAAAATCGGCGGCAAGGCAACCGACAACACCTACTGCACGGTGCCCTTTCTGGCAGCGTCGGCAGGTGCAGAGGGTCAAGCCTTCGCCAAACGGTTCAAGGAAGCCTACGGCCGTGACGTGGACTGGATGAGTGCCAATGCCTATGACTGCCTGGGTATCCTGGCCCAAGTCATCGCCAAAACCGGTGCCGATCGCAAGAAGATCCGTGAAGGACTGGCTGCTATTAACTCAGAGGACAATGGTTACAAAGGTATTACCGGTCTGACCTACTTTGACGAGAAGGGAGATTGTGCCAAACCCGCTTTTGTAAAAATGGTCAAAGACGGTAAATTTGTAGCGGCCGAATAAATGTCTCGCATACTTTACAATTAATTGAAATTATAAGAGCATTTACTGAGGCTTCAGTTTCGCCTCGATTCTGGAATAATGGAATGGTGGAAAATTGGAAGGTTGTTTTCTAAAAGGAAGATAGCCGATTATTATTTATCCCTGTCAGTGAAAATTCAACCAATAATACATCATTCCATTTTCCTCTCCGAGCCGTAGGAGCTACCCTCTCTCCGTGCTGAAAGATCTACGAGCCGGAAACCAGAATGTATTTTTCCATTATTCCAGCATTCCAATCGCACGACCTTGAGGCTCTCGGCAGATTGGAGTGAAGCTCCTAAGTTCTATATAACTCAGTGAACCCATGCCAACGCCGGAACTTGTGGGTTCCGGCGTCTTTCCATGCGTCAATGGAGGTTGTTTGTTTCTACAGCAGCTTGTCAACGGCCTGGTCATCGGTGGCATATATGCGATGATTGCAGTGGGTTACACCATGATCTATGGTGTTATCCAACTTATCAATTTTGCTCACGGCGAAATCTATATGCTGGGTGCCTTTTTCGCTGTCACCTTCATCAGTGTCCTGGGCCTCCCCTTTTATGCCGCATTTCCCCTTGCCATGGTCTGTTGCGCTGTCTGCGGTGTATTGTTGGATTTATTCGCGTACCGCCCTCTGAGGCAGTCCCCTCGTCTGGCTGCATTGATCACGGCCATTGGGATGTCAATTTTTCTGCAAAATCTGGCCATGGTTATCTGGGGCTCAAGACCCAGACCCTTCCCCCACGGGACTCTGCCGGCCTATTTTGAGCAACCCGCCGTCAGCTTTGGTGGCGTCAATCTCTCATGGTTTCATCTCTTCATCTTCGGCCTAACATTTTGCATGATGGTCGGACTTAATCTTATCATCAAAAAAACCAGGTGGGGCAAGGCGATGCGGGCCGTGGCCCAGAATAAAACCATGGCTGCCCTGGCCGGGATCAACGTCAACCGCGTGATTTCCTATACCTTCGCCCTCGCCGGCGCACTCGGCGGGGCTGCCGGCATCATGGTGGGCGCCTATTACAATACCCTCTACCCGACGATGGGTTACGTGGCCGGGGTCAAGGCATTTGCTGCGGCCGTGTTAGGCGGCATCGGTTCGGTTCCGGGTGCCATGTTAGGTGGTGTCGTGCTGGGGGTGGCCGAGGCCTTTGGCGCGGGATATTTAAGCTCACTCTACCGGGACGGCATTTCTTACGCCGTCATGATCATCGTTATTATCTTGATACCTGCGGGTTTATTCGGCAAGGTCCTCAAGGAAACCAAAAAGAGTATGTGAGATGGGAAAATCTGAGCCAAACAACCTGACTGGCGGCGCTAAGATAAGAATCGGCTTGTTGATTCTTGCCCTGATTTTTCCTTTTCTTCCCTTTGTGACCGATTACCTGCTCCATATCATCATTCTCATTTTTCTATATATGATTTTGGCCCTCGGGTTAAATATCGTACCCGGCTTCAACGGTCTATTAGACCTGGGTTACGTTGGATTTTACGGTATCGGCGCTTACACTTCAGGACTACTGACCTATCACTTTGGGCTTTCTTACTGGGTAATTATCCCCCTGGCCTTTATCAATGGCGCGATCTGGGGGATTCTGTTGGGGGCGCCGACACTCAGGCTCACCGGGGACTATTTTGCCATCGTCACCTTCGGCTTCTCAGAATTGGTCGTCTTATTTCTGACCAATGAAATCTGGCTCACCCGCGGTCCGCTGGGCCTGCCGGGTATTGATGTGGTGTCGATCGATTTGACCCTCTTTGGCGGCCCTAAATGGGAGTTTGTCGGCGAGTTGCCGTACTATTACCTCGCCATCGCTATGGTCTTGGTGACGGTTTTTGTGATGTACCGTATCCAGGATTCTCGCCTGGGTCGGGCCTGGTTTGCCATTCGCGATGACGAGGTCGCCGCTGTTTCTTGCGGTATCAACCTTTTGGCATATAAGGTCATCGCCTTTGCCATTAGTGCCGCCTTTGGTGCTGTCGGCGGCAGTTTTTTTGCCAGGTGGGTGACCTTCCTGTCACCGGATATGTTTAAGTTTTGGGAATCCTTTTTGATTTTGTGTATGATCGTGCTCGGCGGTATGGGTAATATATGGGGGGTTATGATCGGGGCCGTGATACTGGTTTCGTTAAGCGAAATCCTTCGTGAACTGCTGCCTTTGTTGGGCCTGCCGGTGGAGGTCCGCTTCCTGGCCTTTGGTCTGATTATGGTTCTCATGATGCGCTTTCGCCCGGCCGGAATGTTGCCCATTGCGGCAGTCGCGGCTCAGATGAAGGCCGGTCGTACGAAGAGAAAAAAAACCAAGCCGGTGGGGGCCATGAAGAAATGACACCCATATTAGAAATAACGCACCTTTACAAAAGCTTTGGCGGCCTGGAGGCCCTCAAGGATATCAGCTTTAACATCGATAGCGGTGAGATCATCGGTCTTATCGGACCGAACGGGGCCGGCAAGACGACGCTATTTAATTGCGTTGCGGGTATTGAGAAACCCACCGCAGGCCGAATCCTATTTACCAAAGAGGATCGTACCATTTCTATCGGCGGCAAGAAGCCTGAAGCAGTGACCGCCTTGGGCATCGCCCGCACATTTCAAAATATCCGCCTTTTTGACAATCTGACCGTGATCGATAATGTCAAGATTGGCCGTCATTGCCGCACCAAGTCACTCTTTTTCGGTGCGGTCGTGCGGAGCAAATTCCAGCAGGCCGAAGAAAAGAGAATTGCTGAAAGTGCCGGGCACTTCCTTGAGTTTGTCGGACTTAAGGGACGGGGAGAAGAGATTGCCCGTTCCATGTCTTACGGCGATCAGCGCCGGCTTGAGATTGCCCGGGCGTTAGCAACCGAACCGCGCCTGCTTATGCTCGATGAGCCGGCTGCCGGAATGAACCCCCAGGAATCCCGGGATCTTATGGACCTGATTCGCCGCATCCGGGACAACGGCATTACGGTTTTACTGATCGAACACGACATGAAGGTGGTTATGGGCGTGTGTGAACGCGTCGTGGTCATCAATCACGGTGAATGGTTGGCCGAGGGATTGCCGCAGGATGTTCAAAACAATCCGAAAGTGATTGAGGCCTATTTGGGAACAGGAGCCGCCGATGCTGCTTAAGCTGGATAACGTCAAGACCTATTATGGCAATATTCGGGCTTTGAAAGGAATATCGCTCGAAGTTGCCGAGGGTGAGATCGTCTGTCTGATTGGCGGCAACGGCGCCGGTAAATCCACATCTTTAATGACGATCAGTGGCGTTCTGACGCCTGAAGAAGGGGACATAATCTATCAAGGCCAATCAATAGTCTCTCTGCGTCCTGACAATATCGTAGAGATGGGCATCTGCCAGGTGCCGGAGGGACGAATGATTTTCCCCGTCCTCACGGTCATGGAGAACCTTGACCTGGGCGCCTACCTGAGAAAAGACAAAGACGGCATCAAAGCGGATATTGAGCGGGTATTCGGGCTTTTTCCGATCCTGCGCGAGCGCAGCAATCAGGCCGGCGGGACGCTATCAGGTGGTGAACAGCAGATGTTGGCCATCGGCCGGGCGCTGATGGCACGACCGAAACTTCTATTGCTCGACGAACCCTCCTTAGGCTTAGCTCCGATTGTGGTCGATTCGATCTTTGACATCATCCGTCAGATCAACGAGGAGGGGACGACCATTCTGCTGGTCGAACAGAACGCCCAGCTTGCGCTTCAGTTTTCGCACCGTGGATATGTCCTTGAAACTGGTGAGATTACTTTGGCGGACACCTCTGAGGCACTTCGTACAAACGAGCAAGTTAGAAAGGCCTATTTGGGTGAATAAATAAGGAGGACATTACCATGAAAAGATCGATTTTTGTTATTTTCGTAATTGCCATGGTCACTATTTGCTCGTTGATAAACGCGCCAATGGTATTTGGAGAACCAAAAATGGGTGTTATTGTGGTTGATTTGCAGAAGGATTGAGCAAAGGCGTGGCTCCCGACACGACCGCCAAGGCTTTGGAAGAAATGAAAGCAAAAGGTATCATCATTAAAGCCGATGTGGATATGTAAGTCCATACCTCATATGAAATTAATTTAGACAGGATTTTACAGGATGATCAGGATAATTATGTTTTCGGATCGCTACACCCTTTCGACCCTGTCGATTCTGTCAGAAATTTAGAATTGCATTTCGTTAAGTCTCATTTTCGATTAAACCTGCAGATTTTCAGGACAGCAGCTGGTTTTGATAATTAACTCTCCCCATTTAAAGGCAGGACGATGCCGCAACCTGCTTTTTTTGCATCCAGATAACCCGTGTCTACATTTGGGTTAAGCGGTTCAAGATTCTGGGTTTCCTGTTAAATAAGCTTACCAGTTAAAGAATCTAAATAGATGTATCCTAAGGGGATATCGTATCCATTGAGCCGCAAGGCTGTTGCAGCTAATGGGTGAAAGAGGACAATCTGGTCGTCGTATTGAAAAATACGCAATGCCGAGATATGACAACCTTCGAAACCGGAACTCCGAACCTGAAACCACTCAGTTTATCTATCGTTTCTTTATTATCATGCCATAAATGTCTATTGTAGACAATATACAAAATTGCCCATTTCATCTAACTCAAAAGGAGACAAGGAAATGATGCTGAGTTCAAGGGTCGCCTTTTTTGCTCAAGATCAATTGGATTTGATGAAAGCAAAAGTGTTTGAATTGCTGGAACAACGGGGCGTCAAAATGGACCATCCGGAGGTTCTCAGGCTCATGGACAAGGCCGGCGCCACGGTAGATTTTGACAGTAAGATTGTTCGTTTTACCAATGAATTTTTAAAAGCGCAGATCAGCCAAGCGCCGACAAAAATTACGCTGATGGGAAGAAATGGGGCAAACGACGTGAACATACCCCGTGACGATGGTACCTTTTACACCCGGACCAATACAGGTGCTCAGTCCTGGATAGATCTTGAATCAGGAACGTATCGACCGATCACCGCTTCGGATGTCGTGGATTGGGCCAGGCTGGCCGATCGACTTGAGGAGATCAGTATTTGTGCATTTCCTGTTCCTGGTGACGTTCCCACCGCCACGCCGGATGTGCATGCCTTAAGTCTGATGCTGCAAAATGTCGAGAAACATGTTTGGGTTCAGCCCTACACCAAAGACAGCGTTGATTTTCTAATTCAGCTTGCCATTACTGCGGCCGGAGGAGAACCGGCGCTGCAAGTCAACCCGCTGGTGAGCTTCATCACTTGCTCGCTAACCCCACTGGAATTCAAGTGCATGGATCTCGATATAATATTAAAGTGCGCCCGCAACGGCATCCCGCTGCATGCCTGCAGTCTGCCGGGAGCCGGGGCGACGGCACCGATTACCGTACCCGGTGTGGTTCTTTTATCCACAGCTGAAATTTTGGCTATGTTAGCGGCGGCACAGGTCGTCCAACCGGGTATCCCCGTCATTGCGACGCCTCTTATTTTTTCCACCGATATGATGACGGGCAGAAGTCTGCAGTCCAGCGCGGAGTCAATGCAGGCTGCTGCGCTGGCAGTTCAATTCATAAAAGCCGCTTTTGGGGTTCCGACGCACACCTATGGAATTGGTTCCGATTCCCCGCTATCCGACGGTCAGTGCATGAGCGAGGGAGCTTTACGTAGTATGTTGATTGGCCTGTCAGGGGCTGATATACTTGGGGCTGCCGGGCAACTTGAAGTTGCCACTACCATAAGCCCGGTCCAATTGGCTGTTGATAACGAAGTGTTGGGTATGGTCCGACGAATGATTGCAAACATCACTTTTGACGATGATAGCCTGGCCTGGGCCGATCTCTTAACAACCGAACCGGGTGGCAATTTTCTGACCGGCGATCATACCCTGCGACACTGCCGTGATGGATTGATGCCGACCAACTTTACGCGTTTGTCCAGAGAGGATTGGAATAAAGGGGGACAAGGTGATTTGGTTGCCCGCGCTACTAAATACTGTGAGGATCTGTTGGAAAAAGCAGCGCCCCCGAATCTGCCCGACCATGTGATCCGGGAAATGGATTCAATTGTCGAAAGGGCGGACAAGCAGCTGGGGTAAGGAAAATGAATATCGAATCTATCGTTGACCTGGCAAAACGCCATATGGAGTTGTGGATTATTAAAGGCGAGTACGAGCCCGGTCAAAAACTCAAAGAGGAAGAAATCGCCATGCGGCTGGGTATTAGCCGTCCGCCTATTCGAGAGGCGTTTAAGGCCCTGGAGACTGAAGGCCTGGTCATGCGGAAACCACGCCGCGGAGTTTTTGTGACCGAGATGACTGCAAAAGATGTCTGGGAGGCTTATACCCTGAAAGCTGCTCTGTATGAAATGGCCACCGAGCTTGCCATGAATGCCATCTCTGAAAATCATCTCAATGAATTGGATGCGGTTGTGCAGCAGATGGAGGCGTGCATTAAAATGGGGCCTGTTGATCTGCTGCAATATCAGAGATATCACCAAAATTTTCACCATAAAATTATGATTTTTTCCGGTCATAGCCGGTTAAAAAAAATTTCCGTCAGCATCCACAACCAGGTCAGCCGGTTCAGTTACAAGTCGTTGCAGAAAAAATCCCATCTTCAGTCCTCGGTTCAGTACCATCGCCAGATTATTAACGCGATGAAGGCAAGGGATAAAACCCTGGCCTGCCGCCTAACGAAAGAGCACGTTATCGCAGCCCTGGATGTTCTGTTGTCGATGCCTGACCGGAAAGATGCAAATGTCAAGGAATCATCCCTGGCAAGTTCTGTTAGACCCTTATCTGGATATATCTGACAATATGGTGTAAGGAACTTAAGGTTTCAGGTGTCAGTGTTCAGCGCCGCCTCCGGCCTGAACAGTGGCGCTCTGCGGGCCAGCGGTTGGGCTGACGCCTGACACCCGACACCTGAAACCTATGTCAGTAAAGTTTTTGCATTTTGTGATAAAGATTTTTTATACTGGCTACCATAGCAAACCATTCGATTGGGATAAACAAGGAGAAATAGATGGCGCTATTACCTGAAGTACAAAAGCATTACGGAAGATTGAAGTTTTATATCAATGGCAGTTGGGTGGCGTCGGAATCGGACCTGATCTATGAGGACGTCAACCCGGCTACCGGTGAAGTGATCGCGGAGTTTCCATCGGCCACCGACAGTGAAATCGACCAAGCCATCCAATCGGCGCAAGGTGCCCTGGCGAGCTGGCGTGACGTTCCGCTGAGGGACAAGGCACGCTATTTGTTTGATTTGCGCGGTAAATTCGAGGAACATTTTGATATGCTGTGTCGTGTCCTGGTGCAGGATCATGGCCGTACCATCGGTGAGGCCCGGGGAACCCTCCGCCGGTGCATTGAAAATATCGAGTCGGCCTGTTCCGCCTTGCTGCTCCTGACCAAGGGTGAATGTGTTACGGATCTGGCCAGAGGCCTGGATCAAGCTTTATACTGGGAGCCCCGGGGGGTGTTTCTGATTATCACACCCAATAATATTCCCATGCACGCCTGGTCATCATACGTGCCCTACGCCCTTGCGAGCGGATGCCCGGTGGTGGTCAGCCCCAGCAAAAATGATCCCGTGTGTATGGATGCCATCTTCAAAGTGACCGAAGAAGTTAAAGGATTTCCCCCCGGATTGGTCAATCTTGTTTACGGCGGCAGCAATGTCAACCAAAAAATTTTGTCGCATCCGGTGGTCAAAGGTGTGGGATTTATCGGATCTACGGCGGTGGGTAAAGAACTTTTTGCGCTGGCCGGCAAATTGGGAAAGGAAGCGTCTGTTAATGGCAATGGCAAAAACCATGTGGTCATTATGCCCGATAGTGATGTGGATGCCATGGTGAGCGGATTACTGCGTGGATGCTACGGCATGAGCGGACAGCGTTGTCTGGGTACGGATAATCTTCTTTTTATCGGCGATGCCTACAAGTCAGTCAGGGAAAAATTGATCGAGGCTTCGGCCGGCATGAAACTGGGCTATGGGCTGGATGAAGCGACCGAACTCGGTCCTATGGTGTCGGAGAGGGGTCGACAGAAGGTTGTCGAATTTATCGAAAAGGGTCGCAATGACGGTGCCAAAATTGTACTCGATGGCCGTCAGGTAACGGTAGACGGTGGTGAAAAAGGTTTTTTTCTGGCCCCGACCATTTTAGATGACGTTCATCCGGATATGTATATTGCCCGGGAGGAAGCCTTTGGGCCGGTGGTGAATTTGATGCGAACACGAGATCTCGACGAGGCGCTTGATTGGATCAACAACAAAGACGACTACGGTCATTCCGCCTGCATATTCACCCGGAATGGCAGCATTGCCCGCCGTTTTCTGAAAGAGGCGGATGTCGGCAACATTGGCATCAATGTCCCGGTTCCCCAACCTTTTGCATTTTTCCCCCTGGGATCCAAAAACGAATCCGCCCTGGGTGTCGCTAAATCCAGAATAGATTCCATGAGGTTGTTCCTGGATCAAAAAACGGTTACGGAAAGATGGATTTAAATTGAATAATGAAGATTGAAGATTGAAGATTTGTGGAGGTCGCTTTGCTCCATCGATTGTAGCTCTCCAATTCAGCACTCAATTAGTAGACCGGAGAAAGGCAAATGAATAATGAAGGAACTCTATCTTTTTCAAAAATAAAGATATCGTTGATTGGTTGATTAGTTGATTGGTTAAGTGGTTGTAAGTATCAATTTATCCTATATTTGCAAAATAATTTGAAACTTCATATTTTTAAAATCGTAACATCTTGAAACTATGCCTATAATTTACCTAGTCAACCATTCAACCAGTAAACTATTAAACAAATCTTCAATCTTCAATCGACAATCTACAATTTTTTATGGGGAGGTCTAAATGAGCGAAAAACCTCAGATTCGCAAAATTTTTACGGTTGTGGAGGAGACCCATGCTGATGGTACGGTGCAATTGGATACACCGTCCCGAAAATCGGCAGCTGCAGTGGTATTTACCAATCCCTTTGCCGGAAAGTACCAGGAAGATCTCAGTCTCCTCATCCAATGGAGTGAAGAACTGGGTGAATTGTTGACCAAGAAAGCCGTCGCTGCATTGGGCCTTGCGCCGGATAACGTCCACAGCTACGGCAAAGGGGCGATTGTCGGCACCAATGGTGAGTTGGAGCACTGTGCCGCCATTATGCACCCGGCTCTGGGCAAACCCATGCGGGCAAATGTCGGGGGCGGTAAAGCCTTGATTCCTTCCGCCAAGAAACTCGGATATCCCGGCGTGGCCATCGATGTCCCTCTGGGGTATAAAGATGCTGCCTTTGTGCGCTCTCATTTCGACGCCATGGAAGTCAGGGTGCCGGATGCACCGCGTGGCAATGAGTTGATTCTGATCGTGGTCGTAACCGACGCTGGTCGGCCGGCTGCCAGGGTGGGCGGGTTGAAGGTGGACGAGGTTAAAGGAGAGGATGGGCTGAGGTAGTTAAACTGTTATAATTATAATCTTCCTGAATTGGGTCTGTATCGGGCTTTATCTGATAACATATAATAAAGAATATAAGGTTTCAGGTTTCAGTGTTCAGGTTTCAGGAATAAAAAATTTCAAATAACAAAATACAAATTTCCAGTTTCTCTGGGCGAGGGCTTCCTCACTTACAACTTGCCATTAAGGAACTGATGGTGTCAGGATGGATAAAGGTACATATCATCTTCAGTTTACGCTCAACGGCGAAAAAACATCGTTGAATATTGAACCGGGAACTTCAGCACTGGAACTGATTCGGAACATTCTTGAGCTCAAGGGAACCAAGGAAGGATGCGGGATTGGTGAATGCGGGGCCTGTACCATTGTGGTTGACGGTAAAGCGGTCAACGCCTGTCTGATGTTTGCCGTTCAGCTGGCTGGCCGGGATGTTTTGACGGTGGAAGGTTTGGGCAATGAGGATGAGCTGCATCCGATTCAGCAGTCATTTATCGATCACCATGCCGTTCAGTGCGGGTTTTGCACGCCCGGCATATTAATGAGCACCCGCGCCTTGCTGGCAGAAAATGCGAATCCTAATCGAGCGGAAATTGTCAAAGCCGTTGCAGGAAATCTTTGCCGGTGCACTGGATATCAAAATATCATTGATGCTATCGATGCCGCCGCCAATAGGCTCAGCAAAGAAAAGTAAAAAGTCTGCCACTAAGAGGTGAAATCACAAAAAAAGAAAAAGCTATATCCTTGGTGTCTTCGCGACTTTGTGGCTGAACGATTACGATCAAAGGAAGTATAATGTTTGATGTCGATTATATAAGACCGCAGGATCTCGGCGAAGCACTCGACTTTGTAAGTGAGCGCGGACCGGATACTGCCATTCTGGCGGGGGGGACCGATGTGATGATCGATATGCGCGCCGGCACCCTGCAACCTAAATATCTGCTGGATATAAGTCGCCTGGCCGACCTGCGCCAAATTAAGGTAGAGGACACCGGGTTGACCATTGGCGCGGCGGTTACGATCAGCGAAATTGGCTCATCCGACCTTGTCGGGCGCTATGCCCCCGCGCTGCAGAAAGCCACCGACAGATTTGCCGGCCGGCAGGTGCGAAATATCGCCACCATCGGTGGCAACGTTGCTCATTGTTCTCCGTGCGGCGATACCATTCCGCCGTTGCTGATTCACGATGCCGAGGCGGTGGTGGCCAAACCCCAAGGCCGGCGAGTCGTTTCCATCGAAGAAATTGCCGGCGGGCCCTACCATTGCACGCTGCAGCCTGATGAAATTATCACCCATTTCGTTTTGAAACCCAAGCCCGGTGACGTTGGGTTTTCGAATTTCCAAAAAATCGGCAGAAGAAAAGAACTGGCCATCGCTCGGATGAGTATGGCAGCCATGGTCAGGCGGGAAAGCGACAACTCCATATCTTTTATCCGTTTTGCCCTGGGCGCCTGTACGCCGACCCCGCATCGATTCCGGGAAATTGAGAAGATGTTGCTGGGCAAGGTACCGGATGAAAATATATTGTGGAAAGCGGGTCGCGTTTTGGCGGAATGCATGCTCGAAATTACGGGTCGAAGGCCATCGGCTGCATATAAAGAACCCGCCATCCAGGGTCTTTTTGTGCGGTTGATGTTGCCGTTGATTGGATAAATTGAGAACTTGTGGGTTAAATCTTAACGGTATTTTGATACTACCGAAGGAAGAGTTTAAAACAATCCCGCCCAAGGCGCAGGGCCCAGGGCACATGGAAATAACTTGCTTTATGCCTTGAGCCTTATGCCCTGTGCCACTCATTGTAAAAAATATTTCAGCATTCCAAGATAAAGGAATGTGTGTTGTAAGCCAGCTTTATCAGGTTATCCAAAATGAAATCTGAATATTCAATAATTGGACAATCCATACCCAAAATCGGCACAATCGAGCGGCTGCGGGGCGAGCCGATCTTCAGTGCAGACCTCGATATCGAAGATGCATTGGTGCTTAAAGTACTGCGAAGTCTCAAAGCCCATGCCAATCTTGTTAATGTCGATTGTGCCAAGGCCTCAGCCGTCAAAGGAGTTGCCGCTATTTTTACCGCTGAGGATATACCCGGCAAAAATTTAATCGGCATCATTAATAAGGATCAGCCACTGCTGGCAACCGGCAAGGTGCGTGCGATCGGGGAGCCCATTGCATTGATTGCTGCCGAGAGCGAAGAAGCAGCGAACCAGGCTCTGGGGTTAATCGAAGTGACCTATGAGGAGCTGCCGGCTGTGTTTACGCCCGAGGCGGCGTTAAGGCCTGATGCGCCTAAAATTCATGCCAAGGGTAATTTGCTGTTTCGGCGTAAATTAAGCAAAGGTGATGTCGAGGAGGCCTTTAAACGCTGTGACATTGTGATCGAAAAAACCTATCGAACCGCTCGGATCGAACATAGCTACTTGGAGCCCGATGCCGGGGCGGGGTATGTGGATGAAGACGGCGTCCTGGTGATTTACGCCTCGACCCAGAATCCCCACTATGACCACAAAGAAGTCTGCGGACTTTTAGGACTTGAAGACGAAAAGGTTCGCATCGTTCAGGCCGCCACGGGCGGCGGATTCGGCTCCAAATTGGATTTGAATATGCAAGGATTCATCGGATTGGCGTTGCTGCGGCTTAACAGACCGGTAAGGATGGTGTATTCCAGAGAAGAATCTTACCTTGCGACCGCCAAACGGCATCCCCTTGAGATGACCCTCAAAACCGGGGCCGATCGCAGCGGTAAGCTTTTGGCCCTGCAGGCATTGATAACTGGTGATACCGGCGCCTATGGTTCTTATGGAATTGCAGTGGCATCGCGAGCCGCCGTGCATGCCACAGGTCCCTATGAGGTTGAAATTATAGATATCGAAAGCCGCTGTGTGTATACCAACAATCCTTTTTGCGGGGCCATGCGGGGGTTTGGTACGCCTCAGATGGCCATCGCCCACGAGTCACAAATGGATCTGCTGGCGCAAAAGCTGGGGATGGATCCCCTCGAATTGAGATTGTTGAATGTCCTCAAACCCGGTTCTGAAACCGCCACGGGGCAGAAATTAACGACCAGCATCGGCATCGGTGATTGTCTTAAAGCGCTAAGACCTCATTATAAATGGGCCAAAACGGTTTGGCGCGACAGCAAAAGCGAACCCTACAAAAAAAGAGGTATCGGTCTGGGAGGCATGTGGTACGGTATCGGCAACACCGGGGTACGAAATCCATCCACCGCCAAAATCAAGATGGATCTGGGTGGAAACGTAACTCTGTACACGGGTTGCGCAGATATCGGACAGGGATCAACCACCGTGTTGGCTCAGATTGCCGCCGAGGTCCTGGGAATCAAACCGGAAGACATCCGTCTTTTTGTGGCAGACACCCGCTGCACCACGAATGCCGGGGCGACCTCCGCCAGTCGCCAGACTTTCATTTCCGGCAACGCGGTTAAAGAAGCAGCTGACAAGCTGGCCGACGTACTTCTCACCGAAGCAGTTAACAGACTGAAAACACCTAAATCTGCTTTAGTGCTAAAAGAGGGTTTTGTTATAGACGTCGGCAATCCGGACAGCAAGGTTGAATTGTCTGTCTTGGCGCAGCATGCCAACCAAAAAGGCATCCCCCTGAAATGGCAAGGCTACTTCGACCCCGAAACCGTGCCATTGGATCCAGACACCGGACAGGGCGTTCCTTACGCCACCTATGCCTTTGCCGGTCAGCTGGTCCTGTTGACGGTGGATACGTTAACCGGAGACGTCAGCGTGGAAAAAGTTTTTGCCGCCCATGATGTCGGCAAGGCCATTCATCCTGAAAACGTCAAAGGACAAATCTGCGGCGGAATTGCCATGGGAATAGGGTTTGCACTGATGGAGGAATTCACGCCGGGTCAGACGATCTCAATGAAAGATTATCACATCCCCACCTGTGCCGATATTCCTGAAATTGTGCCCATCATTGTGGAGTCATCAGAACCCACCGGGCCTTTTGGCGCCAAAGGCGTAGGAGAGCCGGCCTTGATACCCACGGCACCGGCAATTTTAAACGCCCTGGCGGATGCCCTGGGTCAACGGATATATAATTTGCCGGCCAATCTGGAAAGGGTATTGGAAACCTGTATTAAAGCGGGTCATTTCCATCCTAGTCCAGATCCGCCCTAAACGGGGAACCAAACAGGTGGGCAACCTAATATTTTTGGGACCACTCGCCTGCAACCTGGTGGAATGTTGGAATACTGGAGTATTGGAATATTGGGTCAAAAATCGGAATCGATCAATTTAAATCGATAGAATGCCATAATTCGTCATTCGTCATTCCAAAGGGAGGTAAAAAATGTCCAACGTCCTTCTGAAAAATATCGGAACTATTGTGAGTGGTGATATTTCGAATCCGCTCATGGAAGGAGATGCCATTTTTGTCAGGCAAGGCAAAATCCAGACCGTAGGCAGTGACGCCGCCCGGAATATTTTGGATGCAGATGTCGTCATCGATTGCGCCGGCGCGACGGTCACACCCGGACTGTTCGATTCGCACTGTCACGTTGTCCTGGGGGACTATACCCCCCGGCAACAACAGACCGGATTTCTTGAAAGTGAAGTGCATGGCGGGGTGACGACCTTTATCTCCGCCGGTGAGGTTCATCTGGCGGGCCGGCCGAAAGATCCGGCCGGCACCAAAGCATTGGCTATTGTGGCCGCCAAATCCTTTGCCAACTTCAGACCGGGCGGCGGCAAGGTCGTCGGTGGATCGGTTATCCTCGAAAAAGGGCTGACCAAAGCGGACTTTGAAGAAATGGCACGCGAAGGCGTGCGAACGGTTGGAGAAGTCGGACTGGGAACGGTCAAAAATCCGGAAGATGCCGCTCCGATGGTCCGATGGGCCAAAGAATGTGGTATGACTGTCATGATGCATACCGGTGGTACATCTATTCCGGGTAGCAGCACGGTGACGGCTGAGATGGTCATCCAAACCGGGCCGGACGTCGTGTCTCACATTAACGGCGGACCGACCGCCGTCGCCTTGGATGAAGTCAAACGGTTGGTTGTCGACACTGATTTTGCACTGGAAATGGTCCATTGCGGTAATCCCAAAATAATGGTGGCGGCGGCCAACCTGTGTGTTGAGCACAATGCCCTTCAACGCATTATTATCGGCAATGACGCGCCATCCGGTACCGGTGTGGTGCCCTTGGGGGTTTTAAGGGTCATTGCCCACCTGGCGAGTCTGTCATCCATTAAACCTGAAGAAGCGATTTGCATGGCTACCGGAAACACTGCCCGGGTCCATAAGCTACCCCGGGGAGTCATTGTCAAAGGACTGGAAGCCGACCTGACAATTATGGACGCTCCTATGGGTTCGGTGGGTGAAGATGCCTTGGCGGCTATCGCAGCCGGCGATGTACCCGCTATTGCCATGGTACTGGTGGACGGAAAAATTGTGGTATCGAAGAGCCGTAACACACCGCCGCCGGTGAGAAAGCCGTCGGTTGAGTGACGGGAGGCCAGAGGACAGAAGTCAGAGGTCAGAGGGCAGAGGACGGATGACAGAAGACGGGATGCGGAAGAGAATGGCATAGGGCATGGGGCATGGGGCTAAGGGCATAGGGCAAAAGGCAAAGGGCATGGGGCATGGGGCATAGGGCAGAATTATGAAATGGGAAATTGGAACACGGACAGGATAGCGGAGTGTAAAGCTAGGGTTGATTAGGTTGATTGGTTGATTGAAACAACTCAATTTGCACAATAAACTCATTCAACTCAATCAACCGGATAATTTCAACAATCCAGCACTCCAATACGCCAACATCCCGCTGTGTGGTTTACATCAATGAGTAAGATTTATAGACGCTTTTGGAAACAGCAATGAAGATAGACACCGACAAATGTATCGGCTGCGGATTTTGTGTGCGGGACTGCCCGGTGGAAGCCGTAAAACTGGTTCAGAAAAAA
>JASFFJ010000071.1:0-16955 GCA_050124355.1 Desulfobacterales bacterium
TACCGGCAGCTGGGTTTTATCGATCAACAGATTTCAATCAAGGCCCAAGAATATAAAGACTATTTAGAGCAAGAACTTCTGTGGCTTCAGGATTCAGAAATTTTCGGCGTGAGAGAATTGATGAATCTGCCGGAAGCCATCAGCTGGTTCGCGGATCGCCAGAAATGGGGCCGGGTGTTTGAAAATGTTCAGGCTGCCTATCGGCAGCAAACCGTGTTGTGGGTGATCGTCTTAATCGGCGGAGCGCTATTGCTGGCAAGCCGGCGCTCGAGATATCGAAAACTGGTTTTATTATCGAAGAATGTCGGCCACACAAAGAATGACTCCATTTTTCTTACCCTGCGTGGGCTTTTCCTGACATTGATTCTGGCGGCCGATATCCCGAGTGTGATGGGATTTGTGGGCTACCAATTGACCCTTGTTTCCGAATCACAAGAATTCAGCACGGCAATTGGAAAAGGGTTGATCAATGCCGCTGTCAAACTGGTGCAGTTACGCTTTCTGCTTCAACTGTTGCGCGAAAATGGCCTGGCGCAACTTCATTTCGGCTGGCCACCCGAAATCGGCACTTCAATGCACCGGATGTTGCTCTGGCTGCTGTGGCTGGTGGTGCCAGCGGCATTTATATACGCATCCCTTCAAGAGTCGACCATTATAGATTATTCCGATTCGCTGGGTCGGTTGGCTTATATGATCATGATGTTCAGCGGAGGTCTGTTTACAGCATGGATCTTGCGACAATCCGGCGCATTGTTTACGACGTTAAAAAACCGGGCTTCTAAAAGCTTGATTGTAAGGACCTGGCCGGTATGGTATGTGCTGGCAGTTGTTGCATTATTTTGTCTGGGAGGGATTGCGGCCGTAGGTTACTACTACTCCGCTTTGATTCTCGATCAGCCCGTGCAGAGAACCATCATTTTAGCACTGGCACTAATTATCACAAGCAATATTCTGGTTCGCTGGCTGATTATCAGACGGCGGCGTATGGAGTATGATCAGTTCCTCAAACAACAAGAAGCACAGACGCAGGCGGTGGAGGGGGCGCAAGCCGATACAGCTGACGAAATGGCCGGTACTGACCCCGAAGCCGTTGCGCTGCGGCCTCCGACGATTGATTACAGCAAGATTGAAGATCAATATATGGCACTGCTGCGTTTTATAACTTTTATTGCGGCCAGTATCGGACTTTGGGTAATATGGGCCGAAGGCTTACCCATACTGAATACGCTCCATACTTTTGAAATATGGAGCTACAGTGTCGGTTCCGGGGACGAGATTCGAACGATTACGGTTACTTTAGAAGATCTGCTGATCAGCATAATCGTTGCAACGACAATGGTGGTTTCAGCACTGAATTTACCGGGTATACTGGAAGTTACCATTTTCAGCCGGTTGAAACCGGATATCGGAACGCGGAATTTTATTGTAACCCTATCACGCTTCATCGTCATCGGGATCGCCGTCTTTGTTGCATTTCAAACCATTGGACTGCATTGGTCCAAACTCCACTGGTTGATCGCTGCACTGGGTGTTGGCCTGGGGTTCGGTTTGCAGGAGATTGTGGCCAACTTTGTCTCTGGGATCATCCTTTTGATCGAACGGCCTTACCGGGTGGGTGATGTCGTGACGGTCGGTGCTGTCAGCGGGACAGTGACCAACATACAGATCCGCGCCACAACCGTCACCGACTGGGATCTGCGTGAACTGATCGTGCCCAACAAGGAATTCATCGCCGGGCAACTGATCAACTGGTCGCTTTCGGATCCCATCACCCGCATCGTGATTCCGGTGGGTATTGCCTACGGATCGGACACCGAACTGGCGGAGCAGTTGATTCTGAAGGTGGCCCGCAAGCATCCGGATGTATTAGAAAAACCGGAACCAACCGCCCTGTTTATCTCCTTTGGTGACAGCAGTCTTCAGTTTGAACTGCGCGTCTTTATCGTCGGGACCGACAGGCGCATGATTGTGAGGCACGAGTTACACCGCGGGATCGATCAAATATTCAAAGAGCACGGCATCAATATTGCGTTTCCCCAGCAGGATGTACACATGGACACGACCCGCCCGTTGGATGTGCGGGTGGTCAAAGAAACCAAAGACGCCATCAGCGGCGAGAAACCTTCGGAGTGATCAGAACAGTAAAGAATCTTGGCATAGAGGACCAGGTTCTGGTTTTCTCTTGGAAATGATGGGGTTAAAGAAAACGGGACTAAAATATTGATTCGCAATCGGTGGATTGATCCCGAAAATCCCAATATCATCAAGCTAAAACCCGAAGACAAAAGCCGAAAAAACTGGCGCAATCGGCGCGATCTTTCGGCCTATCCCAATATGGCTATCTTTTGATCTTTGGATAATATCGATGAGTTGTTGGGCCCGATTCTCGCCTGTTTTACGATTGTGGTTTTTGACAATCTACATGAAGTTCCTTTCCTAAGCGTATCAGTGGGGTATTACGTAAAGCTTGGATTATGTCCTGGAATCTCCAGATCTCTTTTTTACCCAATACTACCACATAGTCACCCCCCTTTTGGTGAGGATCCCAAAAATAAACATAGTAGGTACCTGGGATTGTTAGCTTTTCATCGAAAACAGGGCCTTTATAATAACTCTTTCCACCAAAAAATTCATAAAATGTATCTCGCGGTTCACCTATCGTCAAATTTTTGATCACTTCGATTCCGTAGCCTGGAGGGATATCAAAGGGCATGGGCACTTTTGGTTCAGGTAATCCCGGACCGGCCAGAGCGAACCACGGTAGAAAATCTTCATAGCCTTGGCAGACCGGCACTAGAACTTCCAGGTATACGATTGTCGGTTCATTTAATCGGAATACAAAAACATCTATGTCCTCAGAGTTACCAAGGTCGTTTTTTTCCAACCACGCGTAAATGGCAAGTGACTGCTCGATTGAGTATTCTACCGTAAAGGGTTGTTTTGTGGAGAAGTCAATGTTTTCCAAATATGGAACATGGGCCCAAGAATGAGCCGTAACGAATGTATATGTCGTTATCGAAAAAAGTATTTTGAGAATGTGCTTTGGCATTTCTCACTCCTTTTGGTTCAGAATTAATAAGGACAGTGAAAGGTTAGTATTATAATACTTTTTAATATAAATATTTTAGATTTAGGTCAAAGGAAGACCGCTTGGACGATAACGAAATTGCCGGCGGTATTAAGAGGTGTATCAAAGCGGCCTTCCCAACTGTATTAGAAAAACCGGGCCTGATTCATCCAAATAGTCAGGCTGAAGCACCGGCCAGCCCAATCCCATCCGAAAAGACGAAAGTCTGCCCCAGCCAAACTGCAGGGAGGTGACCAGTTCGAATCCCGCACCGATAAGCGTGTCGTCCGCAGAAATCGTGTCGGCAGCGGCACCCGCGTCAATAAAGGTGCCCAGCCTCAGACGGTGGAAAAATAGTGGTAGCGTTTTATAACCTTCCTGGAGATTAAACAGCGGCCAGTAGACTTCCAGCCCGGCAGTAACCGCCTCTTTGCCTTCTAAAATATTGTCCTCAAATCCCCTGAGCGGAAACAGCCGTGTGGGTCTTTGGGTGAAGTAGCCTTCGGTCAGATTGCCGCCGATGCGAAACGTATTCTGTCCGGCACTTCTATCTCCCCAGGTTTTACCCCCCAGCAGATGAAAGGAAGTGTAAATCTTTTCACCAAACAAAAGATCGAAGCCACCAAAAAGTGATTGACTGTTTCCGGTAAAAACATCCAGGTTGACCCAACCCTGATGACGTCCGATTTCACGTCCCAGGCTCAGGGACCCCCAGAATTTGTCGTTAATTTTTCCGGAACCGCTTAGCGGCTCATACCAACGGCTATTGGCTGAAACCTCGAGTCCCCGTTTTCCGGTCGGCTGCCAGGAGACTCTGACTTCGTGGCGTGCCTCGTCGATGTTTTCGGAGTTTTTAGGCGCGTACGAAATCCCATAACGGTTAAAACGCAATCCGAAATCTTTCGCGTTTGCGCCTGCCACCACCGAAAGGTAGTCTAGATCAAACGAATAACGCGCACCGGCGTCCACGCTATATTTTTTGGTTACGTCTTGACCGGCGGTGAACAGCCCTATCTGAAAATCGGTGGAGGAGATAAAACCATCCGGTCTGACATAGTTTGGCCAGATACTTTTCAATGGCGTATATGGTTTGGCCGGTTGTAACTCTGGACTGGGACTTTCCATTACTGGCGCCGGCTTGGAATTAAAGGAGGCGATTTCTGGAAGATCGTTGATTTCATATTCGGTGATTCGCCAGCCATTGGACGTCAGGCATAAAAATTTATTTTTGCGGGGCAATATCGCTGCGGTTGGACAACGTGTTAGTTGACGCATGTCGGCCGCATGGATTTGAAAACTTCCTGAAACATTGGAAGAAAAAACCAGACGATCCTTTTCCCACCACGGATCCAGTTCAATGGACGGCGAAGCGGTGACACGGTGCCATCGGCCGTCATAGATCCAGATATCCCAGTTGCCCGCGATATTGGCAGCCACAGCGACACGGCCATCATCTGCTTTGACAGGCCCCGACATTCCCAAAACAGCCGGTGGAGACGGCACAAAGGCGGTCGCTGTCTTTTGGGTTCGATAAAATTGTTCGAGCCAGAGTGATCGTTGTTCCGGCAGCATGACCAGACCCGGGCTGTGACCCCGACGACTGACGGCAACATGTCCTGGCCCCGGATCCCAAATGTGATCGGCCCCGAATACCAATGATGCAGAATTGCGGTATTCGTAAAGACGCGCGCGGCCTTTTTGGTTGTATTCCGATACAAGCAGGCCCCTGTCTTCTGCTAAATACCCATAGCGGCTTCTAACGCGCCTGCTTACGACCCCTGGATAAATACCGTTGAGGTTCCAGTACACCAGCGGCTCCGGCCAGTAGCCGGTGATGGGTAGGCCCCCATCGGCTTGCTTTTTTTGAATGAGCTCTGTGCGAAACATTTCCCAGAGCTCCGAATATGATTTGCCATAAACTTCACGCGCCTTCAGATCGATCTCGAGGGGAACCAGACCTTTGCCGTGAAGTCGGATGAATTCCAGAATACGCTCCCAACCGTACCGATGATAAATCCATTGTATAAACGGGATGCCAAAAACACGATAACTGTATCGTCCCGGCCAGCGTTCGGGATGATGACTGACATCATCGATATCCGGCAGGACGATATTTTCGAAAAGCGCCGTATGATAAGGATCTTTGCGCCAGTTTTCGGTGTAAATCCGATATAACAGACGGCTAATACCCGATTTAATCCAATCCGGAAGAATCTTATTGGGCGACATCATCTGGCCGAAAACTTTCTCAGCGGCCCTGTAAACGCCCGAACGTTCGCTGTAAATTCCCTGAAGACACAAACCATTAAAAAAGTAGTAAGCCCATGGATCCGTTTCCAAATACCCATCCTCCAGTGCGCCGGGGGCTCGCATCGGTATCCGAATTTCGCGATGTGGAATCACATTGACTTCAACCGCGGGCCGGTCCAGTTTGTCATCCAGAATGACATGCAGGGGATATTTGAGCGGCAGACCCTGTTTTTCGAGAAAATCCCTCATCGAGGGAAATTTTTCAATTAAGCGGTTCGCAATTTGAGCTTCGCTTTCCGGATAGGTTACAAATAGACCATGAGATTCCTGGTAGACCAGGGACCATGCCGGATGGGTAGGAAATAAAATGAATACAGCCGTCGCAATGACAATCCGATTGATCAACTTCTGACTCCGCTCAACGAATAATCGTAACAGTATAGTATAAAATGAAATTAATAAGGAAACTGAAAGATTAGCATTATAATATTTTGTATTTAAAAAATTTTTAATTTAAATTATTATTATAATTAAAACTGTTCAGTTGTCAATATTTTTGTTTTAAAAAATCCTTATTTTGACGATATAGTAAAAAGTCAAAATTCTCGAACTTTGGTCTCATAACCCACCGAAATTACACGACCTGCAAATTTTATTTTTGTGCTTTTTGCGCCTTTTTGAGGCCATATCAAATTTATATTCCGCAGGATTATCAATAGAAACAAATCGGTGTGATTTTGAGAACCGCTCAGTCAATGTCGTCCTTTTTCCGGACTGGCGTGGACAGGTAATTTGAATGGCCGGAAAATGCGGGGCTGGAAAAACTTCGGTGGCGGCAGCCACCGGTAAAAATCAAATTTTATCGATCATTTTTCGAAATAGGATTTAAGCCGGAGAAGCAGGGAATAGACTCCCAAACTGCTTGCAAACAAATTGCACGATTGGTCAGATTCAGAAATACGGTCAATGGGCTACCAGTAGTGGAATGCATTTTATTCAGAAGGCCGCTTTTCTGGCTACCTCCAAACCCTCCAGCACCATTTCCACGTTTTCACCCGAGCAAAACTGCCTACGCATCAACTTGCCCAAATAATTTCGGCATCATAAGATCCAAACTGTTTGTCGACTGTCATAATTGGGATAGCTTCCTGAATCGATTGAGATATGATCAGGCGGTCAAAGGGGTCTTTGTGGTGCATAGGTAATCCGGCAACATGAAGTGCGTGCATGGTTTCAATGGGAAGTGCCGTAATAGCATCTCTCGCCAGTCGTTTTGGAACAAACTGCCACGGTGGTTCCTGCAATGGCAGTTTGCCGATACTATATTTAATAGCAATTTCCCAAGAGCTGGCAGCCGACAGGTATATTATATTGTTCTTATCGACGATTCGCCGGCAGGCGTTTTGTCCTAACCTCTCCGGAGATGCAATCCACCAGAGCCAGCATTGTGTGTCCAACAAGATTTTCAAGATTCGAATAGTTCGATTATATCTTCAGGTAGGGGGGCATCAAAATCATCGGGAATCTGTATGACACCTTTATCAAGTCCGGGAACCCGATCCATTTGTGGTTTGGATATCGGTGTCAGTTTAGCCATTGGTTTGCCTGCCTTTGAAATGATGATCTCCTCTCCCGCAACCACCCGCTCCAATAATCGCGATAAATGCGTTTTGGCCTCATGAATATTGACACTGATCATTGTTTTCATCCAATTTGTTGCATTTGCAGATGAACAGCTTTGCTGTTCATAATAATAAACTAAGTCAAAAACTAAGTCAAGTTATAATAAGAGGAAGACACAATCGTTAAAAGGCATTATCCCCTTTTTCTGACCCTAACAAAGATCCTACGGAATAGTTTTCTCATATCTTGTTCAGCTGCGTAAAGGCAGGGTAAAAGGATAAGTGACATCAGAGTGCCAAACAGAATACCCCAAAACATGGCCATAACCATTGGTGTTATAAAAGGGTTTGACCCAGCGATACCGTAGGCAGTGGGGAATAGTCCGGCACAAGTCGTCAGCGAGGTGATCACGATTGGCCGCAGTCGTTGGCTTGCACCATCGGAAATTTCCTGGTCGCTGAGGTGCCTTGCGCTCTGCTCCGAATTAGTGTTTTTCGCCAACTTTAATCGGTTCAAAGATGCCACCATTACTAACGAGTCGTTGACCAGGACACCGATGAGACCCAAGACGCCGATCAGCGCAAGGAAACTCATTTCAATCCCTTGCAGACTGAATCCAATGATGATACCGCTCAGCCCGAATGGTATAACAATCATGATCAGAAGGGGCTGTGTCAGCGAATTAAATAAAATGACCAATACAAATAAAATCGAGATAGCGCATATCAGTAAGGCGAATTGAATATTTCCAAGGGCCGCTTGCTGTTGCTCTAGCTCCCCACCAAACCAGATGCGCATTTGTGGAAAGCGGTGGAGAAGGTTCTCTTGGTCGATGAAGTTTGCCAAATCCCTATTCACCTTTTCCACATCGACCAACTTGCGGTCGATATCCGCGTAAACTGTAATCGAACGCTGACCAAAATAGTGTTTAATGCTGGCCTCACCAGGCCGAGTCGCCATTTCGGCAAAACTGCGAATGGGGATCGCTTTTCCTTTGTCATTGACAACAACAAGATTTTTCAGTGTTTCAAGCTTCCCCTTCTCCTGCGGGCGGAACTGTAATCGGTAACGAACCACATCATCCACTGTCTGAAGTTCATCAACAATAATGCCATCAAAAGCGATACGAACGCCTCTGGTTACGTCGGCGGTCGTCAGACCCCGACTGGACAGGGCTGTGTGATCTAGTTTTAGTTCAACAATATCCTTGCCCGTCTTGTAGCTCGTCCAGGTCTCAGTCACCCCCGGGTATTTCTTTAAAAATCCTAGCGTAAGGTCAGCGAAATCGAACCGCCCTGGATCGCTGCCGATTAGTTCAAGTTGCACCGGCTTTCCAGCAACGGGTGTATCTTTTAACGGCTCCACTTGAAGACTCTGAAAACCCTTCAAAGCCTTAAACTGCTGGCGTAACCTAGCAATGATATCATTTGAATTGACTTTCCGCTGTCCCTGGGGAAGCATGTAGACGGTTAAAAGAGCCCAGGCAGGATTACGTCCTTCCGCGGCGCCATAGATATCAGCGTTATGCTGACCAATCTTGGAAGCGATATTAAGAAGGTCTTCCTCGGGCACGGCAGCCCGAACCACTTTTTCAAGCGCTTTCACCCTCTCGGCCGTGTATTCGAAGGAGGCACCTTCTGATAGCTCTACCTTGATGTTAAACGTGTCAATATCCGTTTCCGGATAAAGATTAAATTTCAAGGTCAGCACACCTAAAAGAACGATCCCCCCAACTCCCAGTACGAACGTTAAAATAGTCAAGTAGCGCCAGCGGATCATTTTTAAAATGTAACGGTCATAGAATTTTCGAACGCGGGAAAACCACTGTTTAGGACGAAGCGGCTTCTTACCACCGTGAGCAAGATGGCTGGGAAGCATGAACTGGCACTCAAAAAGTGAGGCGCCAAGTAATATGGCGACCATCGCAGGGATATACCACAAAAATTTTCCTTCAAGCCCACCGAGGAACATCAGCGGCCCAAAGGCCAAAATGGTGGTGAACGAGCTGACGATCACCGGTCCAGCCACTGCGGCCCGGCCCTCTACGCTGGCCTCTTGGGGACCCATTCCTTTCTCGCGGTGTGCATAAATACTTTCAGAGGTTACTATTGCGTCGTCAACAAGCATCCCGATCACTAGGATCAGCATCATGAGGGTTAAAGTATTAATGCCCATATTGAAAATCGGCATCACAAGAAAGGTTAGCAAGATGGAAAGGGGAAGTCCCACACTAACCCAGAATGCGAGACGAAAGTTGAAAAAGGCCAGTAAGACGACAAAAAGCAGGATCAATCCGAGAATGGCATTGCTGCTTAGCACGTCGAGCATGTCAAAGGTGAATCGAGATAAGTCGTTTACGATGACCAGCTTCACCCCGGGAGGGACATCTTTTTGCGCCTCGCGAACGAACTTTCTGACAGCGGCAGAGGTCTTTAATCCATCTGCAGATGGTTTTTTCTTGGGCAGCAATAAGATGGACTGAGTACCATCGATTAACGAACGCAGCTGCCAGTCCTCATAGTCGAGGATTACTTCGGCCACGTCCCGGACCCGTATATGGTTGCCGGATGACTTGCTGCGAATAATGACCTCTTTGACTTCCTTGGGATATGAGAACTGCCCGACGGTCAGCACTTTCTTCTCGGCTATAAAAGAATCAAGAGATCCGCCTGAATCGCGCACGTTTCTGCGTTTAATGGCATCGATGATTTCCCGATAAGAGATCCCGAGGTGCTGCAACCGGTCTGGATTGACATAAATCTTGACCTCTCGATCTCTATGGCCCACTTTATCAACGCCTGAAATTCCATCCACCTCTCGCAGGCCGTCAGCCAGCTGTTCAGCTGTTTGCCGCCGTAGCATCTCCGACACTTTGCCCGTCACATGAATTTCAACGACAGGGATCGTGCGGGTGGATAGTTCTTGAACCAGGGGAGCCTGGAGCAGGTCGTTAGGCAGCTTTATGGAACCGCGGTCCACGGCTTTTTGAATGTCAGCGAAGATTTGCCGCGTATCCTTTGCGTCGGGATCCATCCGGATTGTGATAACCGACATTCCCTCCATGCTGCTAGAGTAAATTTTCTCCAATCCATCAACTTGCAAAAGCTCTTCTTCCAAGTGCACGGTAAGGGACAGCTCTACATCTTCGGGACTCGAACCGGGCCGAAAGGTGGTAACTGTGACGATGCCCAAGTCGATAGTGGGGAACATCTCGTAGGTCTGGAAGCGCAAGGCCAATGATCCAGCTATCAGAATGAAGAGCATTATTATCCGAACTAGCAACGGTCTGCGTACGAAAAAATCAGAGAGAGTTCTCATGGCGATAGGCTTTCTGTTGAACGTGCTCTAATTGCTGAAATCTGGAATCTTGAACAAAACATTATATATTCTTTGCCCTGTTATTTATGCAACTAAGGGGTCACCTTGACCGGTGTCCCATCAACAATATTTACGATCCCGTCAACAATGAGCTGATCTCCGGCCTGAAGGCCTGATAATACATGGACCAGGTCGACTGTGGAAAGTGCTATCACCGGCTCGACCTGGACGGCCTTGCCTTCTACTACTTTGTAAGCGACACGGCGGCGATTCCGGTCGACAAGGGCGCTGTCGGGGATCAGGATCGCATCCTGATATTGCAGTCCCTGTAAATTCACCCTTGCGGTCATACCTGGTCGCAGCAGTCCCTCGGTGTTCGGGATGGCAAGCTTCACTGAAAAATTTCCGGTGTCGGGATCCGCCTTCGTCCCGAGGGATTCAATGCGAGCCGAGTATGTGCGGCCTTGCACCCCCGGCGTGGTAACTTGGGCCTTACTTCCCACGCTTAGGTGGTTAATATCTTTTTCAGTTACATATGTGATCACCCTTACGGCATCCACCACTTGAATAACCACGAGGGGCGTACCCGGACGAACCGTTTCACCTGGTTCGACGGATCGTTTTGCCACCTGGCCATCAGCAGGGCTGGTGATTCTACGATCCGCAAGCTCCCGTTCTCCTATTTGTACTGCCGCCAGAGCTTCCCCATAACGAGCGCTCGCAGCTTTAAATTCAAGTTGCGCTGCTTCTAATTTCGATAGGGAAATGTTGCGCTTGGCATAAAGTGTTTCTTGTCTCTTCAGCATCGTCTGTGCATTGGTTAAGGTCGCTTTCGCCTGTTTGAGAGAGGTTCGATATCGGGCAAGCCGCAGTTCCTGTTTTCTCCTATCCAACTCGATCAGCAATTGGCCCGCTTTGATCAGGTCGCCCTCCTCAAAATGAACTTTTTTTACTCGTTCGGAGAAGTCTACTGTAATGGCAATCTCCTTGGCCGCATCTATAACGCCGAAGGAACTGATCATTTCCACCCATGGCTGCTCTTGGAGAACCCTAGTCTCAACCTCCGCAATCCTTAGCTCCGGCTCCTCTTCCCGTGCCGGCGGACGGTTCTCACATCCTGCAAATCCCAGAATCAATAAAGCCGCAGCAAGGTAAAAGCTTCTCCATGTCATATTCTGCATGGCGGTTTACTCCTTTATAAAGCATATTTTTACTACAAATTTCGTAGGTTCTTTAGATATCAGGGCTTCCCGAGAAGTTTTTCCAATTGGGGTCAGGAGCCCTGAAATTTGAAAATGAGGCGGCACAAGATAGTACGGTCTGTTCTATCATCCTTGGTTTCATGCCCGGAAGTATAAACTCTCCCAGTTTAAAATTCAAATTTAAAATTCAGCATGGACAGGGGTGCTATTCTAAGTAATTGACATTACCATAAAAATGGCATATTTACATATCACATGCCGATGGTGCTGCAAACCCTTTGATTCGGGGGCCGCCTTTTGAATGACGCCCATCCAAAGCTTGACACCGCGCCTATTCTCATTCATTTTAAGTTGCATCGGAAACAATATGGCTGGATCGAGCATTGGGTCGTTTCTGGCGATCATCGGATCTGATGGCGCATTTTGGAGACGCTTTAAGCTATGAACAATTAAAATGGTCTTTACCGCCGATCCTGCCTGGGGCGCGCCCACAGGACTAAACACCGAGTGGAATTCTTCATGAAAAACACTTATTGGTTTCTGTTATTGATGCGTGGGTGGCAGTTGGTATCGACGGTTTGATCACCGACGACCCGCTCGCTAGCCTTTAAAGCAATTGAAGATATTCGCCAGCTTGAGCCGATGGAGCGCCTGTTGCTCAGGTTCAGGCATTTGTGGGATTGATAAGCGCCGATAAGTCTTATTATCTTTGGCAAGCTACTATTGGCACTTGACCGCCTAATGCGGACTGCTATAACCTGAATCTTGCATGAAAATTAATGTTAAGCTTGAATAATTCTTAATAACAAAGGTTTGTGAGAATTTAGAAAGTAAAGAAAAATACTCAATAGGTAAAAAGGACGTTTATCGATTTTATCTTATTAATTTTCACCCATCGGGCGAGTCGGAGGCTTCCATATGCTGCGTTGCTAGGGGATCGAAGTAAAGAACTACGACTCTTCACCCTTAGACGCCTTGCCTATGAAAGCCTCCGACTCGTGCAAAATCCAGGTATAAAGTTTGGCGTGATGGTGATTTTTCCAAAGACGACCGGTAAATAAGGAGATTTAAAATGAGGTCAAATAAAATCATTCTGAAATCATTCAAATGCATGTTAGCGATACTCTCAATTTTATGGGTTGCTTTTCAATTTAGCTGTGTGGGCTCTAGCCAAATCACAGTCCCACCGGAGAGACGTATTCCATTGGTGAAAGACACTCCCCAGCAAGGTTCCTGGGAGTCAAGCGATGTTGCTTTACAATATCAATACGTTGAACAGAACGGTGCCATTCAGTTAAGCATTACGGGACAAGCCAGACGCGGGTATGACCAGTTAGTCCTCTGGGTGAATTTAGTTGATGCACAAGGAAAGATTCTGGAAACGAAAAGCATCTTCAATTCCGGATATCGAAGCGAAAGATCATCTGGAAAGCCGCAAAAAGGCACGATCGAAAAAACACTTGAAATACCGCCGGGGACCACCGCTATCGCCTTTGGATCCATGTCAAAAAATCGTAGAAGTAGAAGATGACCGTTAGAATAAAGGGATCAGACCTTCCTTCTTAACCAAAGTGAGTGAAAATGGGGTCAAAGCTTGAATTGTGAATAAGTGTGGCATCGATGATCTTGATTGCAAAATTAAGGTAGCTGAAATCTGAAGCGGAGGGGGGAACTACAAATTCTTAGCTACGTTCAATCAGCTTAATTCTAAATTCAAGCTTTGATATTCATATAAACGGCAGATGGGGATTGTAAAGCAGCTGCTAACTGCTGGAGTCTTTGGCCCAGTCCTCCTTACCGAAATAGCAAAAGCATTTCGCTTTATCGTCAAGCAAAACAAAGAAACCGATGAGGTTCGATGTTTCGGCAGCACACATACAGATTACAGCCCAAAGAAAATCCTCGATTCTTACCATTTACAATGGCGCATTGAGACTGGTATCAGAGATTTGATTGAGAACTATTTTTTGAATAAGCCAACGGGGACTTCGCCGGAAAAAGCAGAAGCTCACTATTATTGCGTCATGTTGGCGCGATTGACCATAGATTATTTTCAATCTATTTTATACGCTCCACAATGGCGTACCCCCGAGGATTGGCAGTGCGTCTTGTCTACTATTCGAACAAGTATTTTTAGCAATCAAAACTGAGAATTAAGCTTAGATGATTCAGGCGACCTGTTGCTCACCTACTTAGATGCTGATCGTCAAGGCATTAAAAAAAAACTTGCCAAAATGTTAAAGCAGAGAAAAAAAATTGGTCTCAATCGAGTTTCATGGTGGGGTAATCGAGGGGTCCAAATAGAAATCAAAGACCAGTTTGATTTTTAAATATGGCTCTCAAATCGTCCCGTTAAGGTGGGCTTGGAATTAAACCGAAAAAGTCTGACAATATTTACGATCCTGTCAACAATGACCTGATCCCCGGCCTGAAGGTCTAATAACACATGGACCATGTCGACTGTGGAAAGCGCTACCACCGGCTCGACCTGGACGGCCTTACCTTTCTAAATAATTGACATTACTAATAAAATGGCATAAAACATCTGGGTCACCCATACCGAGGGAAAATAATGCCACATTTTAATCCCAAGAAATTGCATGTTGCCTTCAAGGATGGTGTTAAACCGGGTTCTCCCGTGGTTCCGAGATGTTACACCCTCACTCACTCTGATTTCACCGGAGATCTCTACCTAACAATCGCTGCAGACGTTGACCTTAAGGCGTTAAACAATTGGCAAACCCGGTTGATGCGCGACGAAGTGGTGGGTGAGTGGTGCGATAGGGGGCCAACATTGGAGCTGAGCTGTCATGTGAGTGGAAACGGGTTGAATTTCGGCCCTGCGAGTTGGCGGTATGGCATATTTAAATATCACATGCCGATGGTGCTGCAAACCCTTCGGTATGGGGACCGCCATTTGTATGAAGCCCATCCAAAGCTTGACACCGCGCCTATTCTCATTCATTTTAAGTCGCATCGGAAACAATATGACCGGATCGAGCACTGGGGCGTTCCTGGCGATCATAGGGTCTGATGGCGTATTTTGGAGATACTTTAAGCTATGAACAATCAGAATAGTAGATCAGAACGTCAGGTGCTGCTGATTTCGGCAGTGGGTAATCTGGTTATCGGTGTTGTCGGAATCCTTTTTGCTGTTTTCAGCAGCTCACAGGCCATTATGCTGGACGCTTTGTTTAACCTGACTTACTTTGCCACTGCGCTATTCACTCTGAAGGTCGCCAAAATGGTGATGGCCCATGTGGTGTTGCCGACCGATTTTCAGGTCGAAGGACTACCGTCGCTGGACGCCGTGCGGGCTGAAACCCTCAAAGAACTGAAAGCAGCGCATCTGGCGACAGTTCTTGACGTGGTATTTACCGCCGATCCTGCCTGGGGCGCACCCATAGGGTTAAACACCGAGTGAAATCCTTCATAAAAAACACTTATTGGTTTCAATCACTAAAGCGTGGATGGCAGTTGGTCGGCCAGCTCTGGATGCCGATGGCCGGATACCTGCTTGTGATATGGCTGCTAAGTTTGGCTCTGCTCTCGCCCCTGACATCCTGGGCCCTGAGCCAGCTGACCGCCGGGAAAGGAGAGCTGATTGTTGGAAACACCGATCTGGTCGGTTGGATGCTATCGCCCCGGGGTTTGTTGTTTGTGACCCTGAGCGGATCATTTGCGCTGCTGAGTCTGGTGATCCAGGTGGCCGGCCTGATTTGGATGGCCCGAAAATTGGAAACAGCGGGCAGACAAAATGTAAAACAGACCGTAATTCAGCTCTATCACGCGTTGGCCGCTTTATTTCGTTTTTGCCTGACTGCGTTTTTGCTATGTCTGTTGTTACTATTGCCGCTGGTTGCCGGACTTGGGGTGATCTATTATTTTTTTCTCAGCGCTCATGACATCAATTTCTACCTGACCGCAAAACCGCCTGCCTGGCATTGGGCGTTGGCTTTTGGGGCGTTGTGGTTGCTGATATGGGGTTGCATTACAGGCGGGCTCTTCGTTCGCTGGATCTACTTGCTGCCGCTCTGGCTCGATGGCGCTCGTCCATTTAAAAACGCCTTGGCCGGCAGTTGGCGGATCACCAAGGGTGTCTTCCGGCAGCTACTGGGCGTGATATCCGCCTGTGTGCTGGCCTGGATTCTGGCGCAAGTGCTGATCGGAAAGGGACTTGTCTTAACGATGAGTCCTGTAATGAGCCATCTGAGTCAGAACATATGGGCTCTTTTTATTACCGTTGGCGTCTATCTTTTGCTGGCCACATTATCGGGTTTTTTAATCAATTTTATCGGTGCGACGTGGACGGTGTGCACACTGGTTGTGTGTTATCACGATCACTCGAATATGCCGGTAACGAATCGACCCCCAGACGACGCTTCCAAACCGGCTGAAAGGCGTTTGTCAGTGGGGAGGCATAAACTGTCTTCGTGGGCTCTGGGGATCGGCATCTTTATCCTGGCGGTTGTGGGTGTCGCGCTGAGCTGGTGGATGCTGCGGCATCAAAACCTTCCAGCCAAGGCCCCTGCAATTATCGCCCACCGGGCGGGTGCACACCACGCCCCGGAGAATACCCTGGCGGCGCTTGAGATTGCCGTCCGCCAGAAAGCCGACTATGCCGAAATCGATGTGCAGCGAACGCTTGACGGGACCGTCATTGTTATCCATGATCAGGATCTGATGAAATTGGCGCATGACCCGCGCCGAATTGATCAAACCACGTACCAGGAACTGTCGCAGGTTGATATCGGTAGCCTGTTTCACCCGGATTTTAAGCGGGAACGGATTGCCAGACTTTCTGACTTTCTTTCAGCGGCGGCAGGTAAAATCAGGCTGCTCATCGAACTTAAGTACTACGGCGAGGACAATCTGCTCGCCGGCGAAACGTTAAAGCTTATTCGCCGGGCCGGTATGGAAAAAGAAGTGCAAATCATGTCGCTGGAGCTCAAAGCCGTAAGGCAAATACAGCGCCTGGCCCCTCATATCACTGCCGGCTATGTATTTGCCGCCGGTCTGGGAAACTTGGCCCGACTCGATGTGGGTTTTCTGGCAGTGCCGACCGGACAGGCGACCAGCAAGCTCATGCGAGAGGCCCATGAAAAGGGTCTCATGGTCTACGCCTGGACTGTAAACGATGTGGACGGCATACTGGATTTGATGGAAGTCGGTATCGACGGTTTGATCACCGACGACTCGGCGCTGGCCTTTAAAGCAATCGAAGATATCCGCCAGCTTGCGCCGATGGAGCGCCTGTTGCTCAGGTTCAGGCATTTGTGGGATTGATAAGCACCGATAAGCCATATTATTTATCTTTGGCAAGTTCCTATTGGCGCTTGACCGCCTAGTGCGGACTGGTCTATAACCTGAATCTTGCATGAAAATTAATGTTAAGCTTGAATAATATTTAATAACAAAGGTTTGTGAGAATTTGGAAAGTAAAGAAAAATACTCAATAGGTAAAAAGGACGTTGATCGATTTTATCTTATTAATT
>JASFFJ010000072.1:0-16949 GCA_050124355.1 Desulfobacterales bacterium
CGGAAAGGACCTGCTTTAAGGTTCAAGGGTTTTGGTTTCAGCGATTATAGATTCATCTTATTTTAATCTAATCAAATGCGGGGGGTATTTGAGGTTTTATCAGGTAACGGGTACTGTCGGTGTATGAAATCCTACCCTGAACGCTGAACCGTGAATTTCTTAATCTCTTATGATTGACTATTCGTTCAGCATCCCTGGCTTTTCTTTCACCAGATATATGGCAGGCACACTGAGGATGGTTACCGCGCCTTTGACAATCACATTGGCAAAAAAGATAGACCAGACCACCTGATGGGGCAGCACAAATCCGAAAGCAAGCCAACAGAAAATCAGGCTGTCAACGGGAATGCTGACGGCATTGCTAGAAATAACACGCAACCACTGATATCTTTTGGTAATGCGGCTTTGCCACAGATGGTAGATTTCGGTGTCAAGGAGTTCGCTGAAGACCTCGGCCACAATGCTCGCAATGACGATTCGCCATACCGGCCCCAGGATTGCGGAAAACTCCTGCGTCAGACCCCAGGACGGATCCTGGGGCAGCCAGGCGGTGAAATGAAAGAAGACCGCCATGAAAAGGTTGACACCCGCCGCCAACATAATCACGGTTCGGGCGGCAGACTTTCCAAGGCGCTTGTGAATCAGGTCCCGGATGGTGAACGTCAGAGGATAGATGAAAGTGCCGGCATCCATACTGAAGCTGGCGATTTTCGTAATTTTCAGGCTGGCAATATCAGACAGCAGCTGGGCGGCCACATAAACAGAAATGACAACAATCCCAGCGGTTGGAATCGGAGCGAGTTGTTCCTGGTCGGAGGCCACAACCATTTATAAAATCATATAAATTTTTCTATTTTTGCTTCCTTTTTCAACTTTTCAACATATTGAACAGCTTCCTTTTGAATTTTTTCCTGTTTCATACGTTGGATGATTTCGCTTTTGGCATCTGCATAGGCCCGGGTTTGTTCCGGTTTGGTATCGAAGACTTTAATGATATGGTAACCGAAGCGGGTTTCAACAACGTCACTGACCTCATTGGGTTTCAACGCCAGGGCCGCGGTTTCGAAAGGCTTGACCATCTGACCGCGGCTAAAATAACCCAAATCACCACCTTTGGTACTGCTGGGTCCTTCGGAGTATTCTTTGGCCAGGTCGGCAAAATCACCACCATCTTTCAATTTTTGTTGAACCTCTTCAATTTTTTTCCGTGCTTCCGTCTTTTTGGCTTCATCGGCCTTGGCGTCGACCTTAACTAAAATGTGACTGGCCTTTATCTGCTCGGGCTGCTTAAACATTTGTTGATGCTTGTCGTAGTAGGCTTTGCTTTCCTCATCGGTTACGACGACTTTACTGGTGATCTGCTGATCAATTAGTTCCTTGATGGAAAGCCCGCGCTTGATCTGCCCTTTAACCTCCTCCTCGGTGAGTTTCATCTTGCTTAAGGCATTTTTAAATTCGGTTTCATTGGGAAATCGTTTTTTGATGCCCGCCAACTGATCGTCAACTTGCTTGTCGGTGATTTGGATCCCAGCCTTCTGGCTTTGCTGAAAGAGAACTTCACGTTCAATAAGGCTCTCCAAAATATTTTTTTTCAATTCGGCCATTTGATCGTCGGTCACCTGTCCACCTTGCTGGGAAACCCGGTCGATCTGAATATTTAATTCTTTGGTATATTGTTCCATGGGAATGGCGACGTCATTGACGGCAGCGGCATTTTTTTCTGAAGACTCCTGCTCCTGGGCCATGGCCGGAAGAATCACCAGAAACAAAGCAAAAACGATTGCGAATTGGCAGAGTCTGTTTGTGTGTGCGAATTTCATGGTAGTGGATCCTTTCAAGATTGAGGTAAAAAAAAAGACTCCATAGAGTCCATTACTTATTAAAAAATATCTGCACCATATGAACCGGATTTGGTTCGCAATCAGGTTGATTCCATATTTTGTTGTACTGGAAAACTGAATTCCTAATTCTAACACAGAAAATTATTAATTCAATGGGGAATTTTCAAGCAGACGTCAGGCCGGCTTTTCTCAACAGCAAGTGCCACTCGGCATCGACCATTTTTTGAACCTGATCGATATCCGCGTCTGTCAGATGGTTAAACCGGCCCTGCTGGGTCAGGTATTCTTTCACCTTACGATGGCCCTTAAAATTCAAGGTATAGCGGATGCCGTCTTCTACCTCATACAGGGGGAATGCATTGGTTTGAACCGCTGTGCGGGCAATTTTAACCGACATTTCAGATCCGATGCGCCAGCCGGTGGGGCAGGTGGCCAAAACGTGAATGAATCTGGCGCCGCCTTTCATTTTTCCGGCTTTTTCAAATTTTCGCAGCATGTCTTCGGGGTAACCAATGCTGGCGGTGGCGGCATAGGGAATGCGATGGGCTGCCATGGCCTCCACTATATTTTTTTTCCCGGTTTTTTTCCATTTTTCAGCGGGGGTGGTAGTGGTGCGCATGCCGTAAGGTGTGGCCGAAGATCGCTGAACGCCGGTGTTCATGTAAGCTTCGTTGTCATAGCAGACGAAAATGCAATTTTCGTTTCGCTCGACGGCGCCGCTCAAGGATTGAAAGCCGATATCGAACGTCCCGCCGTCACCCGCCCAGGAAAGAATGGTGGTTTCGGTGTCCCCCCGCATGTCAAGGGCCGCCCGCAGACCGCTGGCGGCCGCTCCGGCTGTGGCAAAAGCCGTATGTAAAATGGGCACGTTCAGGGCGCTCTGGGGGTATGGACCGGCGATGACCCCCCAACAGCAGGCAGGGATGACCACCATGGTTTTTTCGCCCAAAGCCTGCAGGGCAAATTTCATGGCGATGGTGGCCCCGCAACCGGGACAGCCCAAGTGCCCCGGGTTCATCAGATCGTTGTACTTTCGTTGTGCCATCTGTCAACCGTCTCCTGATTCAGCCCAATCCAGACACTTGCCTCTCCGGGGCTGGAAGTTTCTTTGGTCCTCGTGTAGATTTCAACCAGAGTGGTCGGTGTTATATCGCGTCCGCCCAAACCGGCCACGTAACTGAATACCCGGGGATGGGAATCAAGGTTGCACAGGGCTGCTTGAATTTCCTGGGCAAAAATACCGCCGGCACCAAAAGAGACATTTCTGTCAACGACTGCGATTTTGTTGGCGCTGCCAAGATGCCGGCAAATAAGATCTTTGGGAAACGGTCGAAACAACTTAATTTTGAACAGGCCGACTTTTTCGCCACGCGATCTGAGATCGGCCAGCACCTGACGGCAGGTGCCGGTTACCGTACCGGTGGTGACCATGATGATATCGGCGTCCCGGCACCGGATGGCTTCGACCGCGCCGTGAGTTCTATCAAAAACCGCTGCAAATTCCGTTTCTATTTTTGTTAGACAATTCTGGGCGGTTTCCATGGCCATTTGAGTGTTGTAGCGCATCTCCATGTAATCGGCGGGAGTCACCAGCTGATTGAGGGCACAGGGTTCGGCGGTGTCCATCTTAATGCGGGGAGAGGGGCGAGGCAAAAAGCGGTCCACCAGCTGCTGGTCCGGGATATCGATGGGCTCAAAGGTATGGGAAAGATAGAAAGCATCCAGGATTACCATGACCGGCAGGTTTAATTCCTCGGCCAAACGAAAGGCCTGCAAGGTGGTGTCGAGGACCTCCTGGCCGTCTTCACAGTAAAGCTGTATCCAGCCGGTGTCCCGCTGGGCGAGGCTATCGGTTTGATCCGTCCAGATGTTCCATCCTGGTCCGAGCGCCCGGTTGACCTCGGCCATGACAATGGGTAGTCGGGCAGCCGACGCCCAGTGCAGCAGCTCATGCATGTACGCCAGACCGTGAGATGAAGATGCCGTGAACGCCCGAGCGCCGCCGCTGGCTGCTCCGATCACGGCTGCCATGGCCGAATGCTCGCTTTCCACATTAATGAAGCGGGCATCCAAGGTCCCATCCGAACAATACTCGGATAATGCCTCGACAATATGAGTCTGGGGCGTGATCGGATAGGCGGCAATCACCTCGACCCTCGCCAGGCGTGCGGCTTCCGACACTGCATGACTGCCTTCCAAAACCTTTTTCATTCTATTTCTTCCTCCAGCGACATGGCGTTGCGAGGACATTCGGTGGCACACACACCGCACCCCTTGCAGTAGTCCAGGTTGATCCCTCGCTTTGCCTTATCCACGATGACCGCCATTTCAGGACAGTATAGCCGGCAAAAATCACAGGCATTGCAAATGCCGCAATTGAAGCAGCGTGCGGCTTCTTCTTTGGCGGCATCCTCTCCATAGGTGGTGCTAGTTTCCTCAAATGACCGGATGCGCTGGGGGGCATCCAGGGTGGATGGCGTCATCCTGGGGGCAGACTGGAAATAGTCCTGGACAATTTCATCAGGGTCTACAATGTGTGGGTTGCGGTATTTGCGATCACCCCCCAAATAGGCATCCATGGAGATTGCCGGTCCGACACCCACCCGGCAGTCTGCCAGACATTTTTCAACGGCATCCCGGCCCTTTTCAAAATAGGTATCCAAAGCGATGGCCGCTTGTTTTCCCGATGCGACGGCATCGGCGACACTCTTCACCGGACTGGTTAGGTCCCCGCCGAAAAAAACGGGAATTTCCTGCTCAATGAATCGGCAGTGTCTCAGGTCCCAAGTCTTGGTTTCGTCAGCTTTTAAAAAATGCCAGATGGTCTCGGCCTTGGCGCCAATGGCAACAAATATGTCTTGAACGTCTATGGATGTTGTTTTTTCACCCTCCGGAACGACAACGACTCGACCGGCGATTTTTTTCCTGCCGATTTTCATTTGCTGCAAGGTAAGTCTGTAGGTAGGACGAGAAATAGCTGCATCTTCAGTGTTTTTCTGGATATGGATGGGGGCGACCAGCTCGATAATTTTGATCCCTTCCTGAACGGCCATTGCTGTTTCCGGCTTAAATGCCGGCATATCTTCCATGCGACGGCGATATGCTATCAGCGGTTTGACGCCCAGACGGACAAGTGATCGTGCGACATCAATGGCGGTGTTCCCGCCACCGACAATCGCCGCCGTTCCACAAAACTTCGATTTTTGAATCGGATCCAGGTTGCGAAGAAATTCGAGCCCATCATGCGCCAGTTCACCGCCTTGAATTTTGAGCGTGATGGACCGCTCATAGCCACAAGCGATAAAAAGCGCGTTATATTCGTTACGAATATTTTCCAGCAGGTTTCTGGTTACCGGCGTTTGACAGTGAATGGTGACCCCTAAATCTTTGATCCGGCCGATTTCCTTGTTGAGGATATCACGCGGCAGGCGATACGCCGGAATTCCCCAACGCAGCAAACCACCGGGCTCGGAACGGGCTTCAAAAATGTCACAGCTATATCCCAGGCGTGCCAAAAAGTAGCCTGCCGCCAGACCGGCCGGGCCTGCCCCGGCGATTGCCACTTTTTTCCCATTGACCGGATTCATTTTGAGATCTGCTTTTTTCCCCTCTGAGATAGCAGTGTCTCCGAGAAATCTTTCCAGGTGGTGAATGGCGATGGGTTCGTCCATATGGGCCCGGTTGCAGACGCTTTGACAGGGATGAAAACATACCCGTCCGCAGCTTGCCGGAAACGGGTTTTCATTTAAAATTGTCTGCCAAGCGTCGGTCAACAATCCCTTTGACGTCAGCAATTCAATGCGGGGAATATCCTGGCCCAGGGGGCAGGCCGCGCTACAGGGGGCGGTTTTTTCGTCAAATTTAGGATGGAAAAAACGCCATGATCCGGTCTTGTTTACCTTGGTTGAGGTGTGGGAATGAGGGATAAACAATGGTAATTCTCTAAAAGATAAATCCTTCATTTTATTCTCGCGGTGACTTCGGAAGTACAGTGATTTAACCTAAACTGGTTCCAGGTTCAGGGTTCTGGGTTCAAAGGTTACAGCCGATAGATTTGCTCTTAATATAAGCCAAAATCTGGAATACCAGTCGTAACTAAATTGAGAGAAACGGATATATAACTAAATGAAGAAACATTTTGGTTGATACCTGCTGTCTGAGTTTTTTTAATCCTGAACCTCTCAACCTTAGTTAATTTATCATTCCAATAAGCTGCACCTGCTCAAAGGCATCTTTTGAGGCCCTTATATTTTGCTGCGGTTTGACGGTGATCTCCTCCTCAATAGCCTTGAAAATCAGTTCCAGCGGCGGCGTCTCCAGCAAACGGGTAAATGCGCCGATCATGGCCGTATTGATAATGGGATGGGTGCGTGTGCCTAATTGGTTGCGGGTGGCAATGCCGGTGGCATCCACATAGGCCAAGTGGAAACCGGAGAAAATTTCCAGGTTTTGGGGTTTTCGCAAGGCGTTTACCAGGACCCAGCCACCCGGCTTAAGACCCGCGGTGACATCCACGGATTCCAGCAACTTAATATCCTGAACCACCACATGATTCGGTGTGTAGACATTACTTCGAATTAGGATTTTATCCTTGTCCAGCCGTAAATAGGCCTCCACCGGAGCGCCTCGTCTTTCCACGCCAAAGACGGGAAAGGTCTGAACCCAATAGCCGGCATTGAAAAAGGCTTTGGCCAATAAAATTGAGGCCACCACCGTTCCCTGTCCCCCACGTCCGTGAAAACGTATTTCCTGCATGAGAGCTAAACTTCAGATCTTGCTATTAATCATCAATATAATCGTGGTGAATTCCTAGATGACAGCGAATTGCGTGAAAATTGGATGTTCATGATACTGGATTCTGGATCCTCGATGCTGGCAAACAAAAAAACAGACTGTTGCTTTGTTCTATAACTTTCTGATTTAATATACATTATTATCGATACACTTTGACTGAATAAAAAAAGATGGAATACAGCTGCTGTCCAGCATCCAGTAACAAGTATCGAGTATCTTGTCGCATTTCGGATAAAATGCCGGTGTTTAGAAAATTGTCTTAATTTCGTATAGATAACTAAGTCTGTATTAGAATTATGAAGTCCGTCACCGTTTTTAATGCATACGCACTTTTACATATTATAAATTCCCAAAGCTGTCAAAAATTTAAAATGAGGTGCATGATGAAAACGGCAACAATATCTCTCCGCGGCAAGCCGTTAAGTATTATGTTGTTAAGATTTAACTCACTTTTATCGCAGTAAGCTGCGGGGGATTTAACACCGGAGGGATAAACGGTAATCAAACGCATATCAGAACGGTTTAGGAATATCTTGACTTCAGGTCCGCCAATTGTGATATCAGTAAATTCAGAACTACATAAAACCCGGACGGATGATGCGGTTAAATTTATGAAAAATCATTACCTAGAATGGCTTGATGATCTTCAGCAGACACAACGAATAGAAATTATCGACAGAATTTATATTGGGCGAACCTGTAAAGGAATTGACCCTCAGAGACGAGTACGCCTGGATCACCCGCAGGTGTCCAGAAATCATGCCGAAATCAGCTGGACGGCAGGACGCCTCCAAATTCTTGATACGAGTAGAAACGGAACCTGGGTAAACAATATTCGGATGGCAGCCGGCTCATCTAAGGACCTATCAGATGGTGATGTTATTCGCATCGGTAATTTCGTATTCCGGGTTGTTGGCCCTGAGGTTGCTGAAGATCCCGGGCAGGATATTCCCATGACAGAATTGACGATTGTTTCCTCTTTAGAGGAGGTGGTAACCAGTCTGGTGGCGGATATGAGAGGCTTTACCGCCTATAGCCAAAGCCATGCCTCTTCGGATGTCCACGGCATGATCAGGGAAATATTCGACCAATTCAGCAAAACGGTCGAGAACTATAATGGAACCATTAAGGATTTTGCCGGTGATGCCGTATTTGCCTTCTGGGAGCACCAATTTGAAGATCCGACCACCCAAGCCGAGCGTGCATGCCAGGCGGCGCTTGGACAGTTGCAAAACTTTTCTCATATCATGGTTGAATTAGCGGGTAAATATGCCGACGTCGAAAAGCTTCAAATGGGATGGGGGATCACCACCGGGCCGATTATCCTGTCCCAGTTCGGCTCCCGTGCGGCTGATCTGGCTATAGTTGGTGATTGCGTTAATCTGGCGTCGCGCTTGGCCGGTATGGCCAACAAAGATATCCCCGAGAATATACTTGTGTGCGCCCGCACGGCATCGCTGGTTAGAAATCATTTTGTAGTGAGGGATTTAGGCCTGTTTGCCATCCGGGGGCGCCAAGGCCGGGAGCATATTTTCGCATTGTCTGCTGCTTGACATTAGATGGATCGGGCCTATATATTAATCTTATTAGAATTAATTTATCTAATAATACAGAATAATTACTATGACTCAGTTAGAGCAAGTACTTGATGAAGTATCTCTAAATCCATATTGTTAGATTCTACCTTCGCTTTTGCAGACAGTTCCAATGCACGTTTCAGCATTGTCCCTTAATCCAGTCAAAATAGTAATTTTCTGTCTACTCAGTGCATAGACAATTAAAGGAGGAAAACGATATGAACATTCCGGCGATATTAAATGGTAAGATTGGTTTATACGATAGAGCCCGGGTTTGGGTGATGATACTCGGTGTCGTCGCAATGACAACGGGCGGCGCCAGCGGGCTCGCATTAGCCGCTATGCCAAATGCCTGCCCGGTGGATGGTTGTGATGTTAAGATCCTGGAAGTGAATCGTTCGGGCGATGAGCTGGAGATTACCTTCAAAGCCAACTTCACGCCCGATGTCTCAAAAAACCACTTTCACGTCTGGTGGGGAGAAAATTTCACGGTTGAGCAGGTCGGCAGAAATGCGCAGACGGTCCATGGTGTTGAGCAGGGGCGCTGGCACCGGCACGCCGACTATCCAACCTACATCACTCAGGGTGCTGCTTCGACCAGTGTGCGCGGCGACGCCGTCACTATTTGCGTCAGCTCAGCCGACCGCAATCACAATATCCTCGACGTCAAGGTTTATCATTGCGTCGATGTGAGTGATAAATTGTAACGGTTCGGTGCGGGCATGATGTTGCCATCCTATGTCGGTCGCTTTAAGGTCCGCAATGAAATAGCAACTGGCGGATTCGCCGTGGTCTTGCGAGCCTGGGATGAGGAACTGGAATGTTTCGTCGCGCTTAAAATACTACGTCGCTGGCTGACCGAGAACGAAGAAATCCAACTCAGGTTCCTTGATGAAGCCCGCCTATTGCGGCGTATTCGGTCTCCAAACGTTATCACAGTCCATGATGTCGGTCGACTCAATGATGGACGACCCTATTTCGTTATGGACTTTGCGGATCGCGGTACTCTTGCGCCGCGCCTTAAACGCCGGTCAGGTTACCTGGAATTGGATCCGCAGAGTATCATGGCGTTGGTAGATGCCGTGGCCGACGGAGTGTCCGCGATTCACGAGGCCGGCGTCGTGCATCGGGATATCAAGCCCGCTAATATCCTTTTTCAACTTGCACGCAGGGGAACGGTTGCCTCTGACACCTCTGAAGCAGAGTCCCCGCTACCCTCCATGGGGATCGTCGGGGCCGATGAACGCATCTTAATTAGCGATCTGGGTATTGCCAAAGACCTCCTGAAGCGCGCTTCCTCTGCAACTGTCGTTGGCGGTACACCGCTCTACCAATCGCCCGAGCAGGGTGATCCCACCGCAGAGATTACGCCGGCTGCAGATGTTTATGCCGCCACAGCTATGCTTCTGCATGCGTTGACCGGGGAACCGCCACCAGCAGTGAGTGGTGTTAGGGATCGTCTGGCCGGCCTGCCGGATGCATGGCGGGGGGTGATCGGACGGGGCATGGCCATAGAACCAGAGGCCCGCTTCAGCTCCATGGAAAGCTGGCGGGCAGCGGCTCACGCGATGCTCGTCAATGAAGCCGCTGAAGCCCAGGAAGGCTTGCCCACCGAAGTGGGCTCGCTAGAGGCGGCCTGTCCCTACAAGGGACTGGCGGCCTACCAACCGGAAGACGCCCGTTTCTTTTTCGGGCGGGAAGCCCTTATCGACGACATCGTGCGGCGTATTCAGCTTAACCGGGTTCTCGTCGTAGGCGGGCCGTCTGGAAGCGGCAAATCCTCGTTGGTGCGAGCCGGTCTCATACCGGCGCTCAAAGCTGGTGCGCTGCCGGGAAGCGAGACCTGGTCGGTTGCTCTGTTTACACCGGGACGAGATCCCATGGCCGAGCTTTATTTCCAGGTGACGAGGCACTCGCCATCCGTTTCCGCCCCCGTGTCCCTTGAAGATCTCATCGCACACCCAAGCATGGCACGCCATCTGGGCGGCGTGAATCGTTCCGAGCATCCCTTGCTGCTTTGCATCGATCAATTCGAGGAATTGTTCACACTATCCCCCGCAGCGCTTCGCAGCAAGTTCATCGCTGCCCTTTCAGCCATGACGGATCCAGCCGACAGCACGGTCCGGATGGTGATCGCCGTTCGGGCTGATTTCTACGCAGCATGTGCTCAAATTCCATGGTTGGCTGAACGCATCACCAGCAATCAGGTGCTGGTCGGGCCCATGACGGATGCAGAGCTGCGGCGCGCCATCAGCGAGCCGGCACGACCGATGGGTCTGATTCTGGAGCGTGGTCTGGTGGACTTAATTATTGAAGAGGCCGGCAATGAGACGGGTTCCCTGCCATTGCTGGCCCATGCCCTCGTCGAGACGTGGATTCGACGGGAAGGTAATGTCATGACGCTGGAGGGATTTTATGCTGCCGGCGGCGTCGCGGGTGCCATCAGCCAAACCGCAGATGCGATTTTTGAGCACCGCTTCGATGCTGCTGAGCGAGAGGCGACCAAACGTCTTTTTCTGCGACTGGTAACCCCGGGGGAGGGGACATCCGATACGCGACGGCTGCTGCCCCGTTCGGAGATCGAGCATGACTCAAATCCGGCAGTGATGCATCGCGGCGTGGAATGCCTTACCGAGGCCCGACTCCTGACCGTCGATGACACGAACGTTCAGATTGCCCACGAAGCCCTGCTACGTACCTGGCCACGGCTGCGCGGCTGGATCGACGAGTCCCGCGACGATCTTCGCACCCGGCAGCGAATCAGCCGGGCGGCGGCAGAGTGGGATTCCGAGGGCCGGGATTCCGACCTTCTGTATCGCGGCACGCCGCTGCTTTCGGCTCTTGAATGGGCTGCCAAGAATCCGGACCAGCTCGGCGAATTGGAGCGGACGTTTCTCGATGCCGCGGCCGAGACCAAGGCGAAGGCTGAAGCCATCGCGATGGAAAGAAAGCGGCGCAAACGCAGAGTTCGTCGTGTTACCATTGCCGTCCTATCGTTGCTCGCCTTGGGAGCTACGATGGCATCGGTGGTTGCTTTTATCGCTTTGCGCGAGGCACGATTGAATGAGGAGCGGGCCGAGCTGGCAACGATCGAGGCCCGCGATCGCTTTGCCGGGGCCTTGGGTGCGGCGGCCTATGGGCTGGTTGAGGCAGACCCTTTGTTGGCTTTGTCTTTGGGAGCGGAAGCAGCGGTTCGTGCTGAAACACAAGCGCCGGCATACGACGCCCGCGCATCGATGTTGGCGGCGCGCCGGATTTTGTCTCAGAGTGGTCCCTTCTTGGTCGGCAGTCCCATCCCTGCCGGTGACGCTCTCTCGATCGCAATAAGCCCTGATGGTGCGATGCTGGCTTCAGCTCAACGGGAAGGGACCATTGATATTATCGATACCGCTACGGGTCGGCCGGTCGGCCCTAGTCTTCATGGCCACAACGGTGGGGTCAGGGATGTGGATTTCAGTCCGGACGGTCAATGGCTTGTATCCGCCGGTGCTGATGGCACGGTCCGTCTATGGGCTGTCAACGGAGGACTCGGTGACCGGGGAAGGAAGATCGGCGAAGCCGGTGATGTCATTATGGGGGTTTGCTTCGGTCCGGATGGTTCAACCATCGCGACAGGCAACGGCGATGGGACCGTGCAGTTGTGGAACGTGGTGCAGGGGCAACCCATCGGAGAACCGCTGATCGATCTCGCCCTCGGTTTTAATGTCGTCGAATTCAGCCCCGACGGACGCGGTTTGGTGGCCAGCATACATGATGGGACGATCTATGGCTGGGCCATACCATCCCGGGAACCCGTCTTTGAACCGATTTCCGGCATCCACACCAGTCATCTATTAAAGCTCGCCGTCAGTCCCAAGGGGGATAGGTTTGCAACCGCCAGCACCGACGGTACCTCCATGGTGCTTGAGTACCCCTCTGGACGTCTTATCGGGCCGGCGTTTGGCAAAGACCACCAAATAGGTGCGGTGGTTTTCACTCCGGACGGACGGTACTTGATTGGGGGCAACACCAACGGTGCCGTAAGTTTGTGGGACGTGGACCGCCAGCAGCCGATCAAAACCACACCGAGCGGCCACAGCCAGGCTATAATTGACGCCGGGTTAAGCGGGGATGGCGGACTGTTGTCAACCCTTGGGCAAGATCAGGTAATTCGATTGTGGAGCTTTGACAGCACCCACCCCTTGGCCGAAGAGCGGCAGGTAATCGGAAAATCCGCGAAAGGAGTAGCCTTCAGCGGCGACGGCAGGTATTTAGCTGCTGGTGACGAATCAGGCGCGGTCCAGCTCTGGGAGCTGGACCATTATAGAGATCCAATGATTTTAAAAGGGCACGAACATCAGGTGTGGGCGATTGCCTTTTCGCCCAACGGGCGCACCTTGGCATCCGGCGACCGTTCCGGTCAGGTCCGCTTCTGGAATCTGGCCGACGGAACTTTGTTGCGCACATTTGAAGCCCATGAAGATGCCATCTGGTCGCTGGTTTTCAGGCCCGATGGTAAGCAGCTGGTTAGTGCGGGCGACATGCGGGTTCACCTGTGGGCTGTCGAAACAGGGGCACGTTTAAGGACGCTGGAAAATAAAGAAGGTAGAATTACACGGGCAGTTCTATCACCGGATGGGGCTTTGTTGGCGGTAACGACCACAGAGGGCAAGGTTAAGGTGTGGGACCTGGAAGGCGCCTCGGTTATCATTGAAATTAAGGCCGATGACGACGTCATATGGAGTGCGGCATTTAGCCCGAATACCCGGCACCTTGCAACTGCCTCCAGCGATGAGGTCGTGACCTTGTGGAATCTTGCGACCGGTGATCAACGGGCCGCGTTTACCGGCCATACCGGCGGAGCGACGGATCTATCTTATTTGAACGACGGCGTCACTCTAGTGGTCGTCGATCGCAGCGGCATGCTGCACTGGTGGGATGCCCAAACCGGCCGGAGACTGTCCGATGCCTGGCCGGCCCATCAGGGCACCAGCTGGCGACTCGCGGTACATCCCGATGGTGAACGGTTTGCTACGGCCGGAGATGACGGAAAAGTAAGGATCTGGGACGAACTCAGTATCGATCGTGCTTGCAAAATCGGAAAACTCGCCTTTGACACCGTACGCCGCCATCAATACCTCGGACACGGTGAACGTTCGCTTGCTTGCGACTGAATCGCCGTGCCAAAAGATTAAAACTCCCTCCATAGAGCGTTCTTTTAGCTATTTTATCCTGCATAAAGCGCCTGTTGTCTATTAACTTGAAATCATTATAAATTTTTTCGATTTCAGTGTTTGCTAATTGTACTCAGATTCAATTTATTGTATCATTATATATATCGGTTGGGAAAAATCGTTCTGGCCGTGCTGGCCGCAAGCGGTGCGATTGCATTGGCTTCAGAAGTTCTATGGACCAGAACGCTGGAAACCCTTGTCGGCAATTCAACCTATGCTTTTTCTATGATTTTGGTTGTATATCAAGTCGGAATTGCCTTTGGTAGCTGGCTCATGTCTCTTTTCGTTGGCCGGATCAAGAAAGCCCCCTTTTGGCTGGTAGCATTACAGGTTGGTATGGGGTTTTGGACACTGATCGCCATTTTCTTAATCGATTTAATTCGCTCTAATATTTTCAGTGAGAGCATCATCGCGATTTCTGTTTATGCCTATTTATGGAATTGCTTGAAGGCCATGTGCATTTTATTCCCACTTGCTTTGCTTTCGGGAGCATCGTTTCCGCTTGCCACCCGAATTATCGAGCCAGGATCAAAGGACGCACAAGGTTCCCTGATTGCACGCGCATATGCCTGGAACACAATTGGTGCTGTGTTCGGATCTTTATTGGCAGGTTTTATCATCGCTCCGTTCATGGATTTTTTCCAATCCTTATATTTTTTAGCTTTCCTTTACGGTCTGATTGCGCTGTTTGCCTATTTTTTTATCAACCAAGGTGATTTTCAGGCGCAACTTAAAAAACCGGCATCGTTGGGTCTTTGCGGCCTGTTGGTCCTATTGATTTGTGTAGGCGCTTACCAGATTTCCGGCGAAAGCCATTTTGTAAAACGGTTTCAGGCACGCTTTCCCTATCGGCAAGTTGTCTTTCACAAACCCGGCTTACAGGGGATCACCACTGTGGCGAAACAAAGAACCAGACCGTTGGCAAACCGATTGCTGGTGAACGGTATGGGTATGACCGTAAAAATAACGGATACCAAAATGATGGCTCATTTGCCGATGCTGACTCACCCAAATCCTGAAAATACGTTGGTCATCTGCTTTGGAATGGGAACTACCTTTCGATCGGCCATATCCCATAACGGTAAAGTTACCGCTGTTGAGCTGATCAAAGAGGTCTATGAAGCCTTTCCATTTTTTTTTGATGATGCGAATCGTGTGAAGGCTTATCCCCAAGGAAAATTAATAACAAACGATGGACGAATTTTTTTGAAACTGACTCAAGATCGATTTGATGTCATCACCATCGATCCACCTCCTCCGATTGATGCCGCGGGGGTGACCAACCTTTACTCTAAAGATTTTTTAGAGTTGGCCAGGTCTCGACTCAAAGATGGGGGCATTATGGCTCATTGGATACCGCTTCCCGGAAGCTTGGCCGGAGTGGACGACAGCTACTCATTCAGGATGCTGCTGGCAACTTTCAAGGAAGTATACCCATTTAGTTATATCATGCCGGCTTGGAATAATGTCGGTGTACATGTCCTTGGCAGCATAAAACCAATCGAATTTTCTAAAGAAAAGATCAAGGGCAAACTTGAAATAACATCAGTCGCTCAGGATATTTTTGAGTGGGAGGTTATCCCGCTTGATTATTTTGACAAGATAGTGCCCCTTGAACTACCGGGCTACCAGGGTTTAATTGTTACGGATGATCATCCGTTCCTGGAATTCAACCTGCTTAGATATCTTAGAAGGGGCACGAGAAAATCCTCACCGCTGACAGCCTGGTAGGTTTTGGGTACCCTTCCGGAATCACATCCGAAAATCAATGTTGACAATAGAGTCACCTTTGGTTATGCAATTAAGTAAGACCTGCCCAGCACCAATGCCTGTTTTTCTTCTATTAGAATTATAGAAGAACACTTCCATGGGTTGCAATTATAAAGGATAGTGGTAGGTAGCCCGAAGCGAATTTATCACGAACGATCCCTAAAATTTAAAATCCCCAATCTATGAGGAATAAAAGTGGGATCGATTTTCAAAAGAAACATTGCGATAGAACCTATGATTTTCACGATTCCAAAAAGGGGGTGGTGCGACTGAATCCTACCACACAAAAAAACACCAAAATTTTAAAACTATCTGTCCACCGCTTCATTTTAGCCCTTTTGATCCTGCCTGCCGTGATTATTGTAAGCGCATCTTTTGTGGCGGCAACCCCGGTACGAAACGCGGATGATCAGAAATTGAGTGCTTTTTCGCGGGATGCTGCTGTCCAGGCAAAATCACAAAAGGAGTTGGCTCAAGGAAAATTTCTGGTGGCCGGTCGCCAACTGATGGATCCAAATTTTCGTGAAACCGTGGTGCTTCTCATCCGCTACGGGACGGACGGTGCCATCGGATTGGTGATTAATCGACCGGTAAAGCTAAAACTTTCTACGGTCCTTCCGGATATAAAAGAGCTGGAACGGACCAAAGAGACCCTGTACCTTGGGGGGCCTGTCGAACCCGCCAGGGTCATGCTTCTGGTAAGATCGGGCAAACCACCAGAAGCATCCATGCCGGTGTTTGGCGATGTCTACCTCAGCTCAAGCCAAAAAGTGCTTCATAATCTGATAAAAAAGCCTGTCAAAGAAGAGAGGTTCCGAATCTATGCCGGCTATGCCGGCTGGGCACCCAAACAGCTGGAATCTGAACTTGATAGAGGACACTGGCATGTTCTGAAAGCGGATGCTGAAACACTGTTCGACAAGAAATCCTCTGAAATCTGGCAGGAATTAATTCAGCGGGTTTCGGTAAAATGGGTCCGTACAATTAACTCCGGGGAATTGTTGGATCAAGCGGGAAACCCGTAAAATTACAAAAATATTATCCAAATTATGCACTTTCAAGCTATATTGGCCCAGGATGGTGAAATAGTCAGTGCGTGATTCGGGCTAGAGCTCTAATAGCGCCTGCTCCACGACTTCAGTTAAGGCGGGATGGATATAGATCACCCGTGCCATCTCATCGACGGTTTGGCCGTATTTCATCCCCTGCACCAAGGGCTGAATCAACAGGGCGGCCTGGGGTCCGATAATATGGGCCCCAAGCAATTGTCGGGTGGTGGGATCCGCCACCAATTTGACAAAGCTATCGGTATCCTCACTGGCCCACCCGTAGGCCGTATCCGCATATTTGCGTGTCGCCGTCACGTAATCTACGCCACGTTGCTGAGCTGTGCGTTCTGTCAGGCCAACACTGGCGACCTGAGGGTAGCTAAAAATTGCATGTGGCCCACCATCGTAGACCATCGGAGTTTTGGCGCTACCCACGAGCTGCTTTGAAATAAGACGGGCTTCGGCATTGGCAATATGCTTCAGTTGGTAGGGCGAGGCGAGATCGCCAAAGGCATAGATGCCGGGTACTGAGGCTTCCATATACGTATTGACTCGGACCCGACCGCGATCATCCACCTCCAAGCCGGCCGCTTTAACATTTAAACGGTCCGAGTTGGGCCGCCGACCGGCGGCAAAAAGCAAGGTCTGGGCCGTCACTTCGTGAGAGCACCCCTGGATATCAAAGATGACGGTGATACCACCAAC
>JASFFJ010000073.1:0-16874 GCA_050124355.1 Desulfobacterales bacterium
AATCGCCGCCGTTAACGTCGTCTTGCCGTGATCAATATGCCCTATCGTTCCTACGTTGACATGCGGCTTGGTCCGCTCAAACTTTGCCTTCGACATATTAACTCCCTCCCCTGATTGGTGGAGCCCACGAACGGAATCGAACCGTTGAACCTCTTCCTTACCAAGGAAGCGCTCTACCGACTGAGCTACGTGGGCATTTGAAAAATTTAAAGGTTTATCTTTTATTGGAGCGGGAGACGAGATTCGAACTCGCGACATCCAGCTTGGAAGGCTGAAGCTCTACCAACTGAGCTACTCCCGCTCATAAGATTTTAGATTTCTGTTGCTACTTCTGAGATAAAGACAAAAGACACCTATGATGAAATCAACAAAGATATTCCTCTAATTGTGCTTAAAAAGTTGCAGGAAGCCATGTAGTTAGTATCGATTCCAATGATTCATCAGAATCTCCTACATAGGTCTTATTTCCAGGCTGGTGGTGGGGGGAGGATTCGAACCTCCGAAGGCTTCGCCGACAGATTTACAGTCTGTTCCCTTTGGCCACTCGGGAACCCCACCTTATGCAAATATCAATAGCAACTCATAGTCTGCTTCCGGGGGAAAATGAAGATAGCGTCCAAACCCCGCTATCCCCCAGCCATGGCTTCGAAAACCAGGGCTTTAAGCTATTGCCTTTACAATAACATACACCGGTTTTATTCCCGAATGGTGCGAAAGCCATATTCAAACATGGAGCCAGCGAAGGGATTCGAACCCCCGGCCTACTGATTACAAATCAGTTGCTCTACCAGCTGAGCTACGCTGGCCTCACAACTTAACATTCTAAAATCACATCTGATCTGACGTAAAGTTAACCTTCAGATCTCGAACAATTAAAACATATGTTTTTAGCCATTAAAATTTTAAATATCAAGCTTGGTTATGACCGATTAATTTTAACCACAAACGATTAAATGCAAATAAGTCTTTAAAATTATTAATATCAGCTAAATTCTAATATTATATCCGAATTTCACGATTTAAAATCCTCAACATAGAATCAGACATTCTATTTTAGAACAAACTTTTTTAATAAGCTAAAAACACGATACCGTCAAAATATTGGCCGTCCATTCAGATTAAACCGTGTTATATTTCACTAAAGTATTCAAGATAAAAACCGATTTCCATTTAACGATTTGGAAGAAACGCAGTATTTTGCGTCTTCAACAGTCAATCTTAAGCACGATTCGTCAAATGGAAAGGACTATCTCTATTTTTGGCATAATATTAGCATATTGGTATACGTTTAGCGTGAAATTCACAGCCTCTAGTACTTAGGGAAAACGCCCCGGCTAATGGCTTGCAGAGCCAACGACTAAAGATGTGGAAGCGTTCTGAAAAAATTTCGAAGTCAGGCTCGATAAGAAAAGTTAACAATCAAGGCACTTGGTGCTTCCTTTACCTTCGGCTGTTTTCGTAAAAAAAATAAGAGACAAGCCCTTGACAATCTTGCTTATATTTGTTGACATAGTAAACACAACGCAGATCAACCACAACCGCCGGTTTTCGCGTTAATAGCGACCCTATGAATTTTTAGAGGAAATGAACTGATGAAATTACGTTATCTGCTTTACCCTATCTTATTGCTGTTTTTGACGAGCGGATGTGCGCATCTCTCATCCAGCTCCGCCAAATCAGACGAATCAAATCCTGAAAAAGAAACCATCCTATCGCCGTCAGGGGAATATTCGTCGGAAATGATCCATCAAAATCAGCCCATGCTGGCGTTGGGGGGCACGCAAACTGAAATCACAGCTGAAGCCGATGAAAGGCAAATGGATTCGGTTGTCGGCAATGAAAAATCAGACAATACCAGCACAAACAATCATGACAACGACCTGGCGGGCGCCACTCCGGCAATTCAAAAAATTCAGACAGATCTTGATGATGCCCTTGATCTATGCCAGCTGTCCCAGGATTTCTGGCAGCAGGGGGAATTGGAAAACGCAGTCGATGCCCTTGATCGGGCCTATGCCTTGATATTGAGCGTTGATACTTCGGACCAGCCCAAGCTCATCCAGCAGAAAGAAGATTTGCGGTTTATGATCTCCAAACGCATTCTGGAGATATATGCTTCCCGCAATATCGTCATAAACGGTAATTACAATGCCATACCGATTACGATCAACCGACATGTTCAAGCCGAAATCGATCTTTTTACCAAAGGCCGAGAAAGGCGCTTTTTTATTGACTCATATAAACGCTCCGGTCGCTACCGCAATAGGATTGTCAGATCCTTGCGGGAGGCCGGCCTTCCCCTGGAATTGTCCTGGCTTCCACTCATTGAAAGCGGCTTTAAGGTAAATGCGCTATCCCGCTCCAGAGCGCTGGGCATGTGGCAGTTCATTCCGTCTACCGGTTATAAGTTCGGACTTAGTCGGGACAAATTTGTGGACCAACGGATGGATCCGGAAAAATCAACCCAGGCCGCTATCGCATATCTCAAAGAGCTTCACAAACTTTTTGGTGACTGGGCGACGGTTCTGGCAGCCTATAATTGTGGCGAGGGTAGAGTGCTGAGGCTGATCAGAGGCCAAAACATCAATTATTTGGATAACTTCTGGGATCTCTACCAACGACTGCCGAGAGAAACCGCCCGCTATGTTCCCAGGTTCCTGGCCACTTTACATATATTGGGCAATCTAGAGACCTACGGTATAGATCAGATTGCTCCTGATCCACCCCTGGACTTCGAAGGAGTCACCATCAACAAACAGGTCCACTTGAGCAATGTTGCCAAATCCATCGGTGTCGACCGCAAGATATTACAGGATCTGAATCCGGAACTTCGTTATCAAATTGTACCCGGAGAAAATTACCGACTCAACGTTCCGCCGGGCAAAGGGGACCTGCTCCTGGCCAAAATTGACACCATTCCGGTATCGCATCCTCCCCAAAGGGCATTTGTCTACCATCGCGTGCGACGCGGTGAATCGCTTTCCATCATTGCGCGCAAATATCGTACCAGTGTTAGAAAAATCATGCGGGCCAATAATATGCGTCGCTCGAACTATATTGTGGCCGGCAAGCGCATAAAAGTTCCTCAGCGAGGCTACATGACTAAGAGTTCCCAGATTATACGGAAACCGAAAAATGGGCAAGCACTCACTCATCGGGTCCGAAAAGGAGACTCACTTTACATTATCGCCAAGCAATATGGTACGACGACCAAAAAAATACAGACTCTCAACAATCTGAAGACCACCATCCTGCATATCGGGCAAATTCTAACGATCTTCCCCGGTAAAAATATCAAGCCCCCAGCGGTGGATGGTCTGGCGACCTACGAGGTTCGAGCCGGCGACAGCCCTTTTCAGATCGCCAAACGTCACAACATGGAATTGGTTAGATTTTTACATCTTAACCAGCTCGATCGCAGAAGCAAAATATTCCCCGGACAAAAAGTATACATCGAATAAAGCTGCCAATATCGAAAATGCCGTCGCTGTTGGCTATTGTTTCGATGATGCGGCCGTGCTCGAATTTGCACGATCGCACAATCTGGGCAGAATTGAAGGGGTTTGCCACTCAAAGTCGCCAATATCTTAAGCCTAATTTTTGGGCGTCCTGGGGACTGAAACATCCCTTAACATCAATAAACGGTGCAGGGTTTTGGGAGAACAATTTGGAAATACTTTCCAAACCCATTTCTCTGTATGCCTCGTGCATGACGGCCAAAATAACGGCATCCGCATCTTTAATTGAATCAAGGGGCTGCAATTCAACGCCGTAATATTGCCGGGCCTCGGTCGGGTCTGCTAAAGGGTCGTTAATCAGAACGTGTACACCATAATCTTTCAGCTCCCTGATGATGTCGATCACTTTGGTGTTGCGCAGATCAGGTACATCCTCTTTGAATGTAATTCCAAGAATCACCACCCTTGCCCCACGGACCCGTCGCCCGGCACTTATGAGCATTTTTACCACACGCTCGGCAACATGTTTGCCCATGCCGTCATTGATCCGTCGTCCGGCCAGAATCATTTCCGGATGATACCCCAGTGCTTCGGCTTTAAATGTTAAATAGTAGGGATCGACGCCGATACAATGGCCACCGACCAAACCGGGACTGAAGGGAAGAAAATTCCACTTGGTTCCCGCGGCTTCGAGAACTTCTTGGGTGTCGATCCCGCATATGTCAAATATCTTGGCGAGCTCGTTCATCAGGGCAATATTCAAATCTCGCTGCGTATTTTCGATAATTTTGGCGGCCTCAGCCACCTTTATTGATCCTGCCTTATGTATACCGACTTTGACGACTTTACCGTATACCTTCGCCAACAGATCACAGGTTGCCTGGTCCGAGCCGGATACAATCTTCATGACATTATCCAGCGTGTGAACCTTATCACCCGGGTTAATCCGCTCCGGAGAATATCCAACTGTAAAATCCCGTCCAAACTTCAAACCGGATTCTACCTCGACGATGGGGACGCAGACCTCCTCAGTGGCCCCCGGATAGACTGTGGATTCATAAACGACGCACGATCCTTTTTGCAGATACGTTCCGACTGTTTTCGAAGCCCCCCTCAATGGGCCCAAATCGGGGATCCGGAACTCATCGATGGGGGTCGGAACGGCGACGATAATGAGTCGGCAGTCCGCAAGCTTCTCCGGTTTATTTGTATAGACTAATTTGGTCCGAGCGAGTTGACTGCCAGAAACTTCCAGTGTACGATCAAACCCTGAATGAAGTTCATGGATTCTTTCAGCATTCTGATCGAATCCGACGACGTCAAAATAATCCGCGAGATGAACTGCCAACGGTAAGCCAACGTAGCCCAGTCCAATCACCGCAATTTTGTTTTTCCCGTTCATCAATGAATCAAAACTTAACACAGCCAAATCTCCTCTTTCTCTTTTTCCGTTAAATGACGCCATTTTCCCGTCGGCAGCTGCCCCAGTTTTATGCCGGCCACCCGGATTCGCTTGAGCTTTGTCACCTGATTTCCCACCTTTCGGACCATCCGTCGCACCTGCCTGTTTTTACCCTCTCTCAGTATAATGCGAAATCGTCGCGATGCTAACCTTCGGACTTTGGCCGGTCGGGTTTTGCTCTTCATCATCGGCAAGCCTGCCGCCAATTTTTGCAGAGCACCATCGGAAATAGGTTTCGCTACAGTGACGTCATATTCTTTCTCATGGTTAAAAGAAGGATGGGACAGCTTCTGATGCAGCCTGCCATCGTTGGTCAATAATAAAAGGCCGGTGGTATCTTTATCCAATCTGCCAATAGGATAAACACGCTGAGCAATATCCACTAAATCGAGTACAATCTTTTCACCCGGGTGACGACAGCTGGTGACATAATTGACAGGCTTGTTCAGGGCGATATAGAGCATGGAGGGTTCATATTTTATCGGCTTGCCATCAACGCTGAGCTGATCATTTCCAGGATCGATTTTGGTACCCAGTTCAACAACAATCTGACCATTAAGGGCAACTCTGCCGGCTTTAATAAATGCCTCTCCCCTTCTGCGGGAGCAGACACCGGCAGCGGAGAGAAATTTTTGTATTCGCATTAGCGGCATAGGGATTGGCCGGCAGTTGTATGACCTGAATCTTGCATGAAAATTAATAAGAAGTTTGAATAATTCTTAAAATCAATAATCTATAGGGTTCTTAATAGTATAGGAAACTACCTAATTGGTAAAAGCATGATAGATGATGAATTTTATTAGTTTTCGCCCGGCGGGCGAGCCGGAGGCTCTCATCTGCTGCGTTATTAGGGGCTCGAAGTAAAAAACTACGACTTTGCCCTTAAGTGCCTTGCATATGAGAGCCTCTGGCTCGTGCAAAATCCAGGTAAAAATTCCCATACTTCGATTTTATGACCGATAATCAGCGTTAATTTTGACGTAATCAATGGAAAAGTCACAGGTAAAGACAGACGCATGCCCCTTTCCTGATTTCAAGTCGATCGTGATATCAAATTCAGACTGCTTGAGAACTTTAGTGGCTTCTGCCTCAACCGAAGCACCACAGCCTATGCCGTTTTGCACCATCAACACGGGGCCAAACCGAATATCCGTTTTCTCGGGCGCCACTGCAACTCCTGATCGTCCGACGGCAGCCAGAATTCGCCCCCAGTTGGCGTCTTCCCCAAATAGCGCTGTTTTGGTCAGGTTTGAATTGGCCACCGTGTCGGCAATTCTGCGGGCCTCCACGTCCGTCTCCGCCCCTGTGACCACTATCTCAACGAGTTTTGTAGCCCCCTCACCATCTTTGATCAGCAATTTGGCCAATGCAATCAGCACATCATCTAAGACGGGCTGAAAGGCCTTCCTCTGGGCGCTGTTGAGGACTTCGGCACCGGACTGGCCGTTCGCCATTAAAAGGACGGTGTCGTTTGTGCTCGTATCGCCATCCACCGTAATCCGATTCAGTGATCGATCGACAGCCGCCGATAGCATTTCTTTCAACAACCCAGGCGAAGCCTGGACATCGGTCATTACAAAACACAGCATGGTCGCCATATCCGGGCAGATCATTCCGGACCCTTTGGCCACACCTGTCACAGTGAATGCTGCCCCATCAAGTTCTCCGCGACGGCTGACAACCTTCGGCACGGTGTCCGTCGTCATAATTGCTTCCGCAAGGTCATGAATGCCTTCCCCATGCAAAGCGTTGATCAACGCAGGCGTAGCGACTTTAATTTTCTCGACGGGCAAGGGATCACCGATAACGCCTGTGGAAGATACCAGGACCTCGTCCTCAGCGACACCCAGCCCGGCAGCCGCAAGACTTCCCATGTAAATGGCATCCCGCATGCCCTGCTCTCCTGTGCAGCAGTTGGCAATTCCACTATTTACGATAAGCGCACGGCACACGCCTCGGGTGATTCGTTGTCGATCTAGCAGTACCGGAGCTGCTTGAACGCGGTTTTTAGTAAACAGCCCGGCGACATTCGCCGGAACCTCTGAGTAAATAAGTCCAAGATCTTTTCGTCCGTTTTTTTTCAGCCCGCAACTCACCCCCGCAGTTTTAAATCCCGGGCAACCTATTTTTTCCATGATGTCTTTCCTCGCATTCCCCTTGTTTACCGACGACCTTGCGGTGTCGTCGCTGAGATTCATCGGTATCAACGAATTCATATCAGTTTTTTTTTGGCTGATCGCCATAATAGTCGAGCCGACTAATTTTAAAAGATCTACCGGACTCTTGCAATTCCATAAAAATTTTACCTGTATTCCGCCGCCAACGGGTACCATCGGGCAGCCATTCTAAAAAAAACCTTCCTTCGATGTTCATCGTTCCGAGCTCTTCATCATATTTATAGTCTTGCAGTTCAATCCGGTAAGTTATAAATTTGATAACATCAAAATTACGGCGATATTTTGGTAGCAGGTCATGAAAAGGTTTTTTGTTTTCCTTGGCATCTGAGGCAAAGAATGTAATAAATTGCTCCAAATTCTTCTCTTCGTAGGTCTGACAATAGATTTCCAGGAAAGATTCTAATCGCTCTTTCAGGTCGGTGCGGTTGCGAAGATCATCCCCCTTGTTAACTTGCCCCAACGCCGCCACTGAGCGGTCTGGCTCTTGTTGGGGTATCGTTAATGGATCTATATCTGACTTTGCAGGAAGCGCAGGGAGCCGTGGTTTCTCAACGACTGGTAGTTGAGGTTGGACATCACTACTTGCCGTTGAATCTTCCGCCGGCAGTGCATCGCTGATTGTTTCGCTTTGGGGCGCCTGACGGACTATTTGGATATCTGCTTCCTGCCGTTCTTTTGCCGGAATATATAGTCTTTTAGCCGACGCTGGCGGCGGTCGGACCTCCTTTTTTGCCTTTGAATCGGGCGCTGGTGGTGCACCAGTGACTCCTCCACTTTTAAGCTCGAGAGGGAATTCTTCAATATCAGTCTCCTGCCGCTCTAGTTCGGAAAGTTTTGATTTTAAGGTTAAATGGCGAGATAACAATTTAAATTCTCTCTCTGTTGATTCTCTTTCTGTTTCAACTTCGGGCAGCTCTAAAGGTAACTTTTCGATAGGGGTACCTACTTTTCCGGGGATTATCTCAGCAATTTTCGTTTCCGAAAACGGTGGGATTGTTGGCACAGTATCTGATTTGACTTGCAAAGAATCATCACCAGTTGGTGCGTTTTGTTTGTCCGAAGAAATGGTTTCATCATCAAATTCGAGCTCATCTAATGCATATTCGTCATCGGACAATTCAGTTTGTGTTTGCGCTGCTTCAATTGAATGTTCAACCTCATTGCCTTTTTCCTGTGTCACACTTGAAGTGGATGGTTCACTTTGCACCGAGCTTGATTTTTCCGGGTCAGTGATGATTTTCGTCCAGGTCAACAAGGATGATTTGAAATGGTATATTAGGTAGATAGCCACGACACATAGCATCGCCAAGAAAACGGGTAATATGGCTGTTCGGGCCACTGAAGCTAATCTGATTTTCAAATAACCAAACAGCGATTTGTTGATCATTTCTTTTTTTTTTATGATTGCTTTTGCCGCGGGCGCTATGGATCCGGCTATCTTATTAGAATAATGAATATTATTTATCTTTCTCTTCTTGCCGGCAATTTGAAGATCTCTACTGCATTCAATAATCAAATCCTTATCGATGATCGGCGTTGCGCTAACGTATCCGGCCATCATTGCTCGATCGCAGACGTTGACCACCATTATTGGATAACCCGCAGAGAATTGATAGATTTCATGAAAAGCCCGTGAACTGAATATTTCAGCCTTTGCACCCGCCACCTTGAGACGATGTAAGATAAGCTGAACCATTTCGTCTTCTTTTAACGGCTTTAGCTTAAAATGAGCGTTGACGCTCTGTCTTAACTTGCTGTTTTGATTTTCCTGCAGAATACTATTGAACCCGGATTGTCCGACAAAAAATATACTCATGAGCCTTTTGCCGGCCGTTTCGATGTTTGAAAGCGTTAATATTTCTTCGACAAGTTCTTGATTGATCCTATGGGCATCATCGATAATTAAGATGACATCTATGTTTTTTTGATGGGCTTCGAGTAAAAACCTTTTAAATCGGGTTAAAAAGGCTCCCTTACTCTTAAAACTTACGTTCAAATCGAAATCTGCTGACAACCAATTGAAAAAATCGAGCTTATCAAGATCAGGATCCGTCACTGTTGCAACGATTGTTTTGGATTCGATTTCAGCCAACAGTCTTTTAATGAAGGCTGTTTTTCCTGTGCCGGCGTCCCCGGTGATCAGAAAAAAACCTTTTTTATCGAGATAATTCTGCTGAAAGGAAGTCAGCGCCTCTGATTGTTTTTCGCTTAACCAGGTAAATCTTGGATCGACCGATTGATTAAAAGGCGCTTCTTTTAATTTATAATAGGCGGTGTACATAGGGCAGGTAATCTCATGAAATTTCCGATTTAAACATCTCGGGATTTCGACAATTTTTTGAAAATATAAGTTTACTTAAGGTTTGTTTTTTTCCATAGACATGCAATATTGAGCAAAGTGAAATAAGTTCTACCCCTATATTGTGCATGATTCGGGTTCTATGCAAGATGCGACAAGCGGTGATTGAGAAAGATCTAACGATTACGGCAGGATAGAAGATGCACCCAAAAGATGTCAAGAATAAATGCCTCTATTTTTATCAAAAGCTCATACGTCATTTTCCTTATTACATTGTCTTCGTCTAATAGTCAGTTGCTGAATGTTTATCTTGTCTATTACATTTATATCGGCATTAATCAATTTTCAATTAAAAAACCCGTCACAAATGGACGGGTATAGGAATGAAAGTTTTGTTGTAATATATCTTCGTTAGGGGGTCGGTGAAGAAGGACTGACGGAGTTTCCATCATCACCGCCGTTACCGCCACTACTGCCGCCACCGCCACCGCCAGCTGCAAGCGCACCGATCCCACCGATGACCACCGCAGCGCCGACAGCGCCCAAAATGATTTTTGTATTTTTTGACATTCCTGCTTTTTTCCCGATAGCTGTTTCTTCGTCTTTAGCGGCTTCTTCCGGCTTGCCTTCTTCTTCATCGCCGGTTTCTAACTCTTCCGGAGCACCCACATCCATGTCCGCCTGGGCCAAAATGATCCGCTGCCCGGATTCTATCATCATTTCCCCTTGTTGGGTTGAAACGATCATGGATCCACCCTTGATAATGCCTAGCTCACTGCGGTTTTGTTTGACGGATAGATAGCCTTTCAACGGTGAGCCGACCGTCGCTGCATTCAACAATATATCGAGGACGGCCACACTCCCGGAAGGGGTGATAAAGCTGAGTGAATGCGACATCTTGGAAATTGCAAAATATACGATCCCCTCCTTGATCAGCAATTTCCTCAGATTGGCTGACGTGGCCACAGAAAACAGGCTCCCATCTTCGGCCAGTAAATAAATATCATCCATTTTGACGCCGCATTTCCCATCAGCCGCCATTAAAAATCCTTCCGGCAAAGGCGCTTCTTTACTGAATTCTCCGACCCTTTTATCACCGCTATAAATCGTAATTTTGCCCATGGGATATATTCGGGCGGATTTCAATTCTGATGAGAAACCTGGAATTGCAAGCGCAAACGACAGACCGATGGCTAAAAATTTTAATCCCAATTTATTTGCTCCTGCCCTGGTCATGGTAAGCTCTCCTTTGCTGGTATGTTAACTGTTTAGTTTTTATTCTTTACGTCCAAATTTGTATTGATGGATTCGTAAAGAATTTGAATTTCGATTCTTGTTCATTTTAACACAATGAATTTAAAAAGCCCTGCTATTTGATTCTTTCGCTTTTTATGCCTTTTTGCGGCCATCTAAATATCAACTCATCGGATTTGCGGCAATTGTCCGGCTCTCTTAGATCGGAAATTTTAGTAACATCGCAACCACTCAATGAAAAATTAACTTTTAATATCTGCGCGCAGGATCATGATAGCCGATGCCGCCCAGTCCGGGAAGTCCTATGTAAAATCCCATGCCATGGACCAATTTTCCGAATGCGCTGGTCTCGGCAATTAAGACATCGCGATCCTTTACCTCTAATTCCAATGTATCCGGTTGAGAAAGATCAAGTTTAATCATCTGCCGTTCATCATTTTCTAGATAGCGTACCAAGACTGCCTGATTCTTGTCGGCATACGGAGCCAGGCCGCCGGCCTCTACGAAAGCCTCTTGGACGGTCGTTTGGTGTTTGATGTAATATGATCCGGGTTTGCGAACGGCGCCGTCCACAAAAAAAACGCCGGCTTCCGGCACAAAAAGGACATCCCCGGCATTGATTTGGATATTGAGCTCGGACTGACCCTTCTTTATCAGTTGATCCAAATCAACGAAAAAAACAGCTTGTCCATCCGGTGATCCGCTGGACTTTCTAATTTGAACGACAAGACCGGCTTTGTCGCTCAATCCACCACCCAATGCCATAACGTCCAACAGCCTTTGCTTTGAAATATAATCGTAGGTACCCGGATTTTTAAATTGACCCATGAGGGTAATTCGCCGACTGAAATGTTCCTCTATGAAAATGCCGACATGTGGATTCTTTATATACCGCTCGCGATACAACTCCTCGATTTTCTGTTCGGCCTCTCTGGCAGATAATCCTTTGACCAAGACCGACCCGATTAGAGGGAGGGTAATATATCCGCGTGAGCTGACTCGAACCTTAGCATCAAGTTCTTTAGCTTCGAACACACCTATCTGAAGTAGATCTCCGGCTCCAAGTAGATAATCACTGGGATCGGAAGGCATTTGGGCACTGGCGAGTATTTGTTCATTTATTTCAGCAATTTCATCGTCATTAAATGAATAATTTAAATCTTCCTGGGTCTGAGGATGATTGGCAGCACATCCGAAAAAAATTCCAAAAAATAGTAAGGTAATTATAATAAAAAATAAACCCGAACGCTCTTGGGATATTTCAATCACAAATTTTTTATTCAAGCATTGTTGAGGATACATTGTATTTCTCCCAATTTTTTCAAGGGCTGTAGTTAATTAAGCATCTTAATTTTCAGTAAAATCTATTTGATATTATGGCACCAATAAATCAAAAACGAAAATACCAAGCACCAAAAAAATAATTAGTGCCATCAATTGAAACACGAACATTCCCCTTCCCATCCGTTCTTTTGTGGGGATCTGCATCGGTGTTTCATGCCAGCGGTTCAGGTTTTGCCGGCTCAAGTCATAATGTTTTCGCAGCACCGGATCACTCAGTGTCTGATAGGCAGTTTTCAACCGAACAAATTTCTCATGATCATCATGCCCATGTGCATTGGTGTCGGGATGGAATTCATATGCTTTCTCCCGAAATGCTTTTTTAATCGATAAGGTATCTGCTTCCGGGCAGATCCCAAGGAGATGGTAATAATCGAGCTGAAATTTTGATGACAATGTTAACCCAAGGGCCCCGGCAACCGGTGTGAGTTTTTGTTGAAGCAAATGGAAATCAAGACCTTGAATCCGGCAAACTGTTTTTATGGATCTGACAATTTCTTGTTTTCGATGAAGGGGATCGTTGACAATTGCCCGGCACACCATTAGATAGCCGGCATCCTTGGCAATCAACTGAATCAGGGAGGGTGTGTCCGTAAGACATCGAACCTGCCGGATAAAGCGCGTCAACAATTCAGTATTTTTGAAAAGATACAATATTCCCGATGTAAAACACAGTTTGAATTGGCGCCAACATATTGAAATCTAAACATAAGTGCAAAGGCATAAGCTAACAAAATATTTTCGCCAGCAGGCACGAAGTCAAATGAATACAGACAGTTTCTCTTTGCACCTTGGTGGCTATTTTTCCAGTTTATTCGGTACCAGGTAGTTGTTTTTTGGCTGTATCATAATCCTGGCCATAATAGTGTCTGTAGGCTTGATAATACTTGTGGTATGAGCCATACCCATATTTTTTATCCAGGTCGACCTTATTGACGATACAACCCAGGATGGTTCCGTGGATATTGGAAATTGTTTTTTTAAATTGCCCAATTGTTTCGCGGCTGGCTTCGCCGATACTGCTCACCAGAACAATCCCGCCGACCCGCTGGGATAACACCAGGACATCGGCAAATCCGATATACGGCGGTGCGTCCAGAATAACCCGGTCATACCTGGACGTCAGATTCTTCAAGAGACGTCGGAACCGCTTGGATGCCAGCAGCTCAACAGGATTTGGTGGAACGGGGCCACAGGCCACAACATTTAAGTTTCGATGGTATCTTTTATAGGCGCAAACCTTGTCTGTCATGGCGGCCAGGAATCCTGACAATCCATGACCGTTGACCGATTTTGAGAGGGTAAAGACGTCCTGGAGACTCGGTTTTCGAAAATCGACGTCGATAAGGATAACCCTTTCGCCGGCAGCTGCAAAGCTGAGTGCCAGATTAACCGCAATGGTAGTTTTGCCCTCATTAGGCAAACCGCTGGTAACCAGAAAGCTTTTTGAGCGGGTGTCAGCCCCTGAGAGCTGTATGGATACCCGGGAAGAGCGGATAGCCTCGGAAAAAGGTGCTCGAGGGTGCCGGAGAAACGTGTTTTCGACTTCGTCTCCATCTGATTTCACTTGGGGAATTATGCCCAGTATGGGGATCTTGAATCGTTCTGATATTTCTTCCGGATTCGTAATGGTATCAGCGAAATATTCACATAGAAAGGCGCATCCAATACCTCCGAGAAGACCGATCACAATGGCAAGCAGCAGATTTAGCTTGACATTTGGTTTTGCCGCCAGGATCGGTAACGATGCCCGATCGACAATTTGGATATTGCTGGCAGATACGCCTGCCATGGATTCGATTTCTTTGGCACGCTCAAGCAAACTCTGATAGATGGCCTGGTTGGTTTCAACTTCGCGGGCCATAATCGAATACTGGGTGGTCCGTTCATTTAAATCCAGAACGAACTTTTTCTGCAATTCAATCCGTTCTTTCATGGCGGCCGTTTTCTTGCGGGCGGCCAGATATTCATTTTTTATGGCAGAAAAAATTCTTCCTTCTTCCTGTTTGATACGCCCGGCAATACTGACCATACGTGCCTTCAAATTCCTGACCACCGGATAATCATCATGGAAGGTCATTTTCAAATCCTCGTACTCGGAACGTAACTGGGCATAGTTTTCTTTCAACTTGGCAATCAACTCACTTTCCAACACCCGAGGCAGATTGGCATGTCCGTCCTTGGTGGCCTGCAGATATGCTACTTTTTTAGTGATCATGTCTGATTCAGCCTCGGTGTAAGCTAAATTCAAATCCTCCAGCTGACGGTAAATACTGTTTACTTTGGCGTCCAGGGAAACGATACCCGCCAGTTTGCCAAATTGGTTTAGTTCTTCCTCTGCCTTTTCCAGGTTAATCTTAGCTCTGTCGATTTGCATCATCAGAAAATCCCGTGCGATACCGGAAGCCTCAAGCTTTTGTTCCATTTTCCGGCCGATGAATTCATCCACAAGCGTATTCGCCACCGCCTGAGACAGTTCCGGATCCGGCGAGCTGAAAGAAACGTAAATCAGCATGGATTTTCTGCTGGGCGAAGCATCCAGGTTTTCCTCCAGATAATCAACCATTTTCTGTTGCTTCAATATTTTGTCGGAAATAACGGCGTCTCTATCCTTATATCCCGGCAACATGGATTTAATGAACTTTTTGATGCGTTGGATTACAGCCGACTTACCATCACCATAAAGGGTTTCAACCAAGACCGGATGTTCGATCAGATTCAGTTTGTCGATGATCCGACCCATCAATGTTTTGCTGCTGATTAATTCTACCTGAGTTTCATAAAATTCTCTAGCTTTCACTTCCGAGCCGAGCACCTCTTCAAATTTGGTTACTTGAGGAGATGCCTGGTTCACCTCAACCACGGCCATGGCCTTATAAATTTTGGTGGCGGTCAGCGTAAAGATGAGGGTGGAAAGGAAAACGAGCACGAGAAACATAATAATCAGCCACTTCCGGCGGACAATCACATCCAGATAATCATGAAGACTTATTTCTTCTTTCTCCTGCCATGTGTAATAAGGCTTTTGAATCTCAGTGGCGGGAAGATTGTCATTGAATGATATTGGCAATCTTGCAGATTTCCGAGTACCACTATCTATTATGGGATCGCTTGTCATGATGCTACCTCATCAAAGGAATTTTTCCGATAGAACCTGGTTCTTTTCAGAACCTAAGACTTCCAGGCGAAAATTATCAAGCCAAAATGAGCCTTTAATCTTAGAGTCAAATCGGTGACTTGGCCGGCGGCGCACCCGCACCACCGCTGCCCGGCACCCGGCAGGCGGCCGAAATTCGATGACACCCTCCCGCCAGTCATGAGTCCCTGTGATCATCGGCCCGGTTTGGGAAAGCCCCTTCTGATCATAGCCGACTATTTCAATAAACGGGCCCTGGTCGGTGGTGATGCCCTGACTTTTCCAAGCGTAGCTCAATCGTTGTCGCTTCAGCGCGGTCACCGGAACGATCTGGTATAGATTCTCAAAGGCGATATTCTTTCGACCGGCAAAGGAGATCTGAAGGGCATATTTGCCTTCTTGGGCCCCTCGTTTTACCCGCTCGATGGTCCAGTTGCCGTCTTTATCGTCCCAATGACGCCAATCAAAACCGCGCTGGGTTATTTCGTTTTCAAACCCGCCATTGGTCATTCCATTAAGACTCTGGTATTCTTGCCAAATGGAAATGGACTCGGCAACACGCTTCTTACCCAGCAGAAAATGGGCATATCGCAATCCGATATCAGGACCAGGTTTGCCGTTTTTGCGAATTTCTTGCCAAACCGCCAAAGTGTTATCAGTCATTGTCCAACGCATCAGCCAGTCGAGATAGATAACTAAATTATCGGGATCAAGGGCAGTCATGACGGTCGTCACATCGCCGCCAAACTGCATATGCAGCAACTGAAGGGCATCTTGCGTCAATAATCGATGGGATAACAAATAATTTGTGTTGCGATATAAAATATCATCCATGCCCAGTTCGCGGGCAAGTAGGATCTGCGGCCACTTCCAGCGAAAAACACCTTTTGTCAGGCCGCTGGTAAACATCAGGATATCACGCGATCTATCCGCATGACCCATGGTCGCTTCGGCTTCCGCCAGTTTGAGCCAGCCATCGATGAACAAGGGGTCTCGTATTATGGCTTGCTTGAAAAACCCGGCGGCTGCTTCCGGATCGTTTTGAAACCATGCATGCAGACCGTGTGCATACTGTGCCCGGGCAAAGGGACGTAGGCGTTGCGCCTCTTCGATTGAAAAGTCATAGGTTCGGTAATGGATGGGCCGCTGCAACCAGTTGAAGTATAGTAACCACCCGCCCAGGCCTAAGAAGACAATCGTAATTAGTAGTTTGAATAGAATTTTGCCGGGTTGTTTTTCTTGCATCTTTTTTTTCATCAGTTAAATAACCAAATAAAAACGCGATCATTTTGATAAGAGCTGTCTGGTTTTTTTCAACCCAGAACGGTGAACACTGAACCGCTCAACCTTTTTTTACCAAAACCACCATTTGGATTTCTTTTTCAGCTCTGATTTTAAATACGGCTTCATCATCGGCAGTGGATGGGTGTTTCGCAATATTCTCAGCGGATTTTCCCTAGCGATGCGCTGCAGGTTTTCGCCTCCGATAAGTTTTTCGATCTTGGCAGCCGCAAGCCGTACATGGGCAGCGTGGCGTTCTTGTGGATTGTGGCTGTCGGTCGCCAGGCAGTGGATGTGGCCGTTTTCTGCCAGGTGGTGAGCCATCTGTAAGGCAGCCCGGCCGTGATAGCCGAGAAAACTGTCCCAGTTGACCTGTAAATAAACCCCCGACTCGGTCAGCCGATCCACCAGCCGCGGACTGGCCGCCAACTGTGCACAGCGTTCTGGGTGGGCCAGGAGAATAAAA